>JBFMCM010000137.1:0-6561 GCA_040754355.1 Chloroflexota bacterium
CCGCAGTAAACGTCCAGCAAGGTCGTCTGGGGCGTAACCGGAAGGCGTTCCAGCAGATGGGCTACCATTTTCCCGGCCATGAGGGTATTGACCTGGAAAAAGGCGCCCGCCGAGACGCGGAATGAGCGTCCGTTGACCTCCATCGTCAGATACCTGTCTCCGGCCATCACCACCGCCTCGTCCTTCAGCAGATGGACGACGGACAGGTCGGCCTCAATCTCCAGTTCGGGCGGTTCGGGCGATTCGAGGGTCAGCACGACTTCCCCATCTGCGCCCAAGCGCAGCGAGACGCGTTCCAGCCCCAGGCCGGGATCGAAAAGCAAACCGGGCCAAATTGCGTTCAGTTCCGGTTCGGGGAGGTGGCACTCGCTAACAGGCAGCAGGCTGCGCCCGTCCACACCTACAAAGGCCAGTTTCCCTTCCCGTGCCAGGTGAAACTGGATATGGTTGCGATAATTCCACTGGCTTGGAGAAGCCACCATCCCGTGAACTGGCGGGTCCTCGATCTTGCCGATGCGCCTCAATTGGTCGCGCAGGATCTCTTCTTTGGCAGCCAATTGAGATTCGTAGGACAGGTGCTGGTAATGGCATCCCCCGCACGCTCTATAATGGCGGCACCGAGGAGCCACTCGCTCGGGCGAGGCCTCCAGCACTTCGGCCAGTTCGGCGCGCACATGCCCTCGTTTTTCCTCCGTCACCCGCACGCGGACGCGCTCACCTGGCAGGGCAAACGGGACGAAGACGGCGCGGCCATCCGGCAGACGGCCGAGGGCGTCGCCGCCGTAGGTAAGTTTTTCGAGTTCGATTGTCAGCAGGTCGGAGGTCATGGCCGCTGGCGTAACTGCCAGAGGGCGGAAAGGGCCGCTTCGAGGCGGGCAGGCAGCCGGTCCGTTTGGCCGGTGGTGACGTCATCCTCGTTCTCGAAAACCGCGTACGGGACCTGGCACCCGCTCAAGGTCAGAAGTCCGCTCCCGCCGGAGGCCAGTTCGGCCCAGTCGTCGTTCCGATAGAGGCGTTCCATTTTGACATCCGACAGGCCGTGTTCGAGGATGCTGTCGGGGCGGTCGGGATTGAAGCGGCGGCGGTTCTTGCGCAGCGACTCGGCAAACGAGACATTGACATATAGAACAGCCGCCCGCTGGAGAACATCCGCGGAGAGGTGGGCGAAGGCCTCCCGGTAACCGCCGTGTTCGCTGCCGCGCGAGAATTCGATCAGCGCGGTGGAATGGGCGTGGTAGTCCGGCTGGTCGCGCAGGCGCTTGCCGTATTCCTGGCACAGCCGTTCGATGAGCAGATGCCAGAGTTGAGGGTATTTGAAATAACCCTGCTCGTCGGTGTGCAAGCGCGGCAGGCTAAATACCTGACTGAGGAGCCTGTCTTCCTCGAACCATGTCCACAGCATGGGGAAGTCATCCAGCACATCCAATTCCCCCAGGTGGAAACGGCGGCGCCGCTCGGCCGGCGAGGTGCGGGTCAGGAAGTCAATGATCTCGCTCTTGCCCGAGGCCGGGCGGCCAATGAGCAGAAGAATATCGAAAATGCCTGGTTTCATGCGGCAGGCTCCAGATCCAGGGACGCTATTTCACGAACAAGGCCAGCAATTGATCTTGGAAGAAGGACAAGACCACCAGAACAACAATGAACGCCCCGGCCAGGAGGCCGATACGGGTCAGGTCGCGTTTGGTCTGGCTGTAATCGGGATTGAATTCCTCCGCTCTGGCAGGTGTGTGGTGTACGATGCGGTTCTTCTTTTTTGACATGAAAACTCCTATGGGGTTTGAAGTTGCGCAAAAACAACGATGCGCTTGTTATCAATCAAGTAGGGATAGCAACTGATGAGGGTGACTGTCGCCTGGACAGTGGGCGCCATCACTTCCACCTGGGTAGGCTCGACGATGGCGCTGCCAGTCACAATGTAGACAAATTGTTGCTGGGCGGTGAACAGGAATATCTGGTCACCGGGCTGTAACTCGTCCAGGTCGCGGAAAATTTCTCCGGCAAAGTCGTTGTGCGCCGAGAGGACCACGTTGCCGGCTTGGCCGGGATTGCCGGTGCCGAGGTGCTGCCCCACCCCTTTGCGCAACTGTTCCCAGTTGTCTCCCTGTACGACCGGGGCATCCACACTGATGGCGGGAATCTGGATGCGTATGGCCTGCCCGGGCGCAGGAGTAGGAATGGGCAGGTTGGCATACGATTGCGCCAGGGGCCGGAGATGCTCCGGGATTTCGGCCCAGTTCTCCTGGGGTTCCTGACCGGCAACGGGCGGGGTATGCCCACTCGGCAGGACGATGGCTGTGATCAACGCTGTCGGTGTGGGCGTATCCTGACGCAGGGCAACGGAAAGTTCCGCATTCAAGGTTTGCAGCAGGCCAAAAGCATTCGCCAGGATGCCGATCAACCCAACGACAGCCATGGCCTCGACCGCGTACAAGATGCGGTCCAGCCAGCGGCGGCGGGCAGCCCGCCGCGAGGCGCGCCCGGGACCCTGTTCCTGCTCCTCCTCCGGGGCCTGGACATGCCACTCGTCGAGCGCCGCAGGAGGCAGGTCGGGGGCGAGCGAGATGGCGCGCCCGGTGCGCCGGAAACGTTCCAGCCGTTTCTGACGCGCGTCGCGGCGCTTGTCGAGCAGCAGACGACGCAGTTCCTGCTCCGAGAGGTCTTCCGGGCCTTTGGTCACGGGCGTGATTATACCGCACCTCCAACGGGCAAATTGGAGATTGTCAGTCCGCTTAATTGCTGTATAATGGGGGCGTTCGGTCTTCTGCGCCAAATCCTGGCGCCACTTACCAGCCAAAGGAGGCTAAAATGGCATTCAGTTATACCAACAAACGCGGCGTGACTTATTTTCTGCACGCCAAGGCAACCACGCTGAAAAGCGGCAAGGTTCAAACCCTGTATTTCTTCGCCAAAGAGAAAAAAGCCGGCGTGCAGGAAGCCATTCCGGCCGGTTACAAAGTGGGCGAGACAGCCAATGGCCTCCCCGTGTTGAAGAAGATGTAGCGAGGTTTTATCCACAGGCTCCCCGAAAGGGGAGCCGTTGATTTAGGTTTTCGCTTGCCATTTTCAGGTACCCTCGTTATAATATGCGCCTGTTCGGGCGGATAGCTCAGTTGGTTAGAGCACTGCTTTGACATAGCAGAGGTCGTAGGTTCGAGCCCTATTCCGCCCACAGAAGAGCCCCGCAGGGGCTTTTTTGATTCCGGCAAGTTAGAGTTTGGTGAGAGGAGAAACCTATTATGCTAATATTGGTTATATTTATCGTAATAATGAATTTAATCTCTCATCTCAAGGAGCACAGCGATGTTCATTGACTATCTCACCATCATCATGATCAACCTCGTGGCAGGCACAACCCTCCTGGCCTACTATCTCTACAAGGGTTTCGCTTCGGAAGACCAGCGTCCCTTTGCGGCCGGCTTCGGAATCGTCGGCCTGCTGGGTGTGACCCTCGGCTTGGTGCTGACCTTTACCTGGCCCCTGCCGGGCAGTTACAACATCGCCTACGGCGAAGCCACCACCCTGTTCGGCGGCGTTTTCCTGGCGACCGCATTTGCGCTCTACCATCGCTGGGACCTCAAACCTGTCACCATCTTTGCCTTTTTTGCCGGCATCTATGCCGTTATCGTGGGCATCCGCATCATCTCTCTCGAACTGACCAAGGAACCGCTCTTCTCCGGTGTCGGATTCATTCTGGCCGGCTTGGGCGGCGTGCTGGCCTTCCCGGCGTTCGGCCTGTTGAAGAACAAAACCTTCCGAACTCTGGCGGCACTTGTCCTGCTGGTCACTGCCCTTTTGTGGGCTGTCACATTCTATAATGCGCTGTGGGGCCACATGGAGTCGTTCGGCACCTGGGTCCCAGTTACCATGCTGGGCGGACAATAGAACCGCCCGGCCCGACCTTTCCTCCAGCGCTTGACAAGCCTCCAAAGCGGCATATAATAACGCAATCCATACCCAAACGCGTCGACCGGGACGAGTAGACGGTCTGCAAGCCGACAGGGAGAGCAGGTCGAAGATTGAGAGCCTGCTCCGGCCAGCCCCGACGAAAACCACCCGCGAGCGGAAACCCGAACAGCGATTAGCATTTAGCGCTTAGTAAGGGGAACGACTGGCCTCGTTATCGGCCCAACGAGAACCCTGAGTGGAGTACCGAGCGCAGCGAGGAACGAAGTCGAAGGGAAGTCGGGTGGAACCGCGTGAGCCAACTCTCGCCCCGAAATTGGGCGAGAGTTTTTTTATTTTGGCCCCCACCGGCGCTAACGCGCTACCTCCCCCTTTTTCCGAAGGAAAATAGGGGAGGCCGGGAGGGGCAAGGAGAAACTATGTCCAACCAACCTGAAGAACGCTACGAGGATTCACAACTATACCGAATCCGCCATTCGGCCGCGCACGTGATGGCGCAGGCCGTGCTTGAGTTTTACCCGCAGTCCAAATACACCATCGGGCCGCCGGTCGAAAATGGTTTCTACTATGATTTCGACCTGCCCGAACCATTATCCAATGAGGACCTGGAGAAGATCGAAAAGCGCATGCGCCAGATCATTGCCGGAGGCCATGCCTTCGTCCGCAAGGTGCTGTCAGCAGATGAGGCGCGCAAGATTTTCGCCGACCAGCCATACAAACTGGAATTGATTGACGGGCTGGAAAAAGGCGGCCTGGACGAGTACGGCAATCCACTAGCCGAGAAACCGGAAATCTCCATCTACCAGCACGACACCTTTACCGACCTGTGCCGCGGTCCGCATGTGGAGAGCACGCGCCAGATCAACCCGGCAGCCTTCAAGTTGATGTCCATCGCCGGGGCCTACTGGCGCGGCGACGAACACAACAAGATGCTGACGCGCATCTACGGTACGGCTTGGCGTACGCCCGACGAACTCAAGAACTATCTCAAGATGCTCGAGGAAGCCAAGGCGCGCGATCACCGCAAACTGGGCAAAGAACTGGAAATCTTCATCTACGAAGACGAGGTCGGCCCTGGGCTGCCGCTCTGGCTGCCGCGCGGCGGCGTCATCATCGAGGAACTGGAAAAACTGGCGAAAGAAATGGAAGAAAAGGCCGGCTATGTTCGGGTCCGGACCCCGCACCTGGCCAAGGAAGACCTGTTCCTGCACTCCGGCCATCTGCCGTATTACGCCGAGTCCATGTACCCACCGATGGAACTCGAAGGCGCGAAATATTACGTCAAGCCGATGAACTGCCCGATGCACCACAAGATTTACGGCTCCAAGCCGCGTTCCTACCGCGACCTGCCCATCCGGCTGGCCGAGTACGGGACCTGCTACCGCTACGAGAAATCCGGCGAACTCTTCGGCCTGATGCGCGTCCGCTCGATGCAGATGAACGACGCGCATATCTACTGCTCCGAGGAGCAGTTTGAGCAGGAGTTCATGGGCGTGATCGCGCTGTATCGTAAATATCTCGATTTGTTCGGCATCGAAAAATTCGTCATGCGCCTGTCGCTGCATGCCAAAGAAGGACTGGGCAAGAAATACGTTGACAACGAACGCCTGTGGCTGAAGACAGAGGACATGGTTCGGCGCGCCATGACCAACGGCGGAGTGCCTTTCGTGGATGCCGTCAACGAGGCCGCCTTCTACGGCCCGAAGATTGACGGACAGGTGTGGAGCGCCATCGGGCGCGAGTTCACGTTAGCAACGAACCAGGTGGACTTTGCCCAGCCGGGACGCTTCGACCTGGTCTTCATGAACAAGGAAGGGGTCGAGGAGACACCGCTCTGCATCCACCGCGCCCCGTTATCCACGCACGAGCGTTTCGTCGGATTCCTGCTCGAGCACTATGCCGGCAGTTTCCCGGTCTGGCTCTCGCCCGAACATGCGCGCGTCATCCCAATCACGGACAACCAGAACGAATACGCCCAGAACATCGTCCGCCAGTTGGTGGACCAGGGCATCCGCGCCAGCAGTGACTTGAGCGCCCAGCGCATGAACGCCAAGATCCGTGAAGCACAACTGATGAAGGTCCCGTACATGCTGGTGGTGGGTGAGAACGAAGCCAAGGACGGACAGGTCTCCCTGCGCGTGCGTGACGGTTCGCGGTCTGATAATATCCCGCTGGCTGAATTTACCTCCCGCGCCAAAGAGCGCATTCTGTCGCGCTCGCCCAAACTATAAGCACTGCGTGCCGTTTTGTAACCAAACTGGAGGTCCGCTGCAGGCCTCCAGTTTTTATACAGATGCAACCTGTGTGGATGAATTATTTTAGCCCTCTTCCAATCTCTTGCATTCCACGCCCTTCACTTGTATACTGGCACAGAAATCAATTATGAGAGGAGAATTCCCATGGAGAAAAAAGACAACAAGACCTGGGCCATTGTGGGGACGGTTGCTGCCATATTCCTGTGTGGATGTCCGGGACTGATTGCCTGCATCTTTGGAGGATTGATTGCGGCCGGAGTACCATTTACGACAACTGTGAACGGCTACTCATCCACGCAACCGTTCCCCATCGCGTACGGAATTGGCCTGTTGTGCCTGGCGGTTATTTTCATCATCATCCCGATTGTGGTCGGCGTGCTGACTCTGCGAAAGAAGAAAGAAT
>JBFMCM010000138.1:0-2093 GCA_040754355.1 Chloroflexota bacterium
TTCAGCGGCGCCAACAACCATGCCCTGGCGCGCGCTTATACCGACCTGTTGAAAGAAATCCAGCCCGATTTGATCCTCACTGGCGTCCAGGCGCACAACGACCTGGATGGCTCGGTGGGACCGCTTCTGGCAGAATACCTCGGTCTGCCCTATGTCGGTTATGTGGCCGGGTTAACGGTCACAGGCGATAAAGTCGTTGCACGGAAGGAGTACAGCGGCGGACTGGTGGCTGAAATGGAGATCAAACTCCCGGCTGTGATTGGCGTCCAAGCCGCGGAACAGCCGCCGCGTTACGTGGCTTACAGCAAGATCCGCCAAGTGATGGGCACGGCCAAGATCGAGGAGAAGCCGGTCGCCGGTCTGGACCCGTCCGGCGGGACCGCCGTCAGCCGCATGTTCCAGCCCGAGGTCGCCGAAAGGGCCACCATGCTCGAAGGCGGAGCGGACGAAGTGGCTGACAGACTCGTCAGCATTTTCAAAGAACTGGGTACTTTGTGAGCGGGAGGCAGCCATGAGCCAGGATATTTTTGTCGTCATCGAACATCTGCGAGGCCAGGTTTCAGACACCTCGTTCGTAATGTTAGCCGCCGCACGCCAGTTATCCCAGAGCACCGGCGGGAACGTGACCGCCGTGCTTCTCGGACACAATGCACAGGGGCTGGCCAATAATCTCGCCGCGGACAAGGTGTTGTATATGGAGCACGCCGCGCTGGCCGAGTTCACCTCAGATGCTTATCAGATTGCGCTGGCTGGATTGATCCAGGAGCACTCGCCGCGTGCAGTCATCTTCGGACACAGTTCGATTGGCATGGACATCGCCAGCGGGCTTTCGGCGAAACTGGGCATGCCTGTCGTCAGTTCCTGCCGCAACTTCACGGCAGACGGGAAGTACGTCAGCCAGATTTGCGGCGGCAAGATCATGGCCGAAGGCGAATTACCCGCTCCGAATACACTCGTCACCATGGTGCCGGGCGGTTACAAGGCCGAACTGGGGCAGAGCGCTCAAGCGCCCGCGCTTACAACCGTCAATGCCCCCGCGCTGGACGGCTTGCGCGTGACTGTGAAGCAATATATCGAACCCGACACAAGCGATGTGGACATATCGAAAGAAACCATGCTGGTCTCGGTCGGGCGCGGTATCCAGAACAAGGATAACATCGAACTGGCGAATGAACTGGCTGCCGCCCTGGGCTGCGCGGTCAGCGCCTCCCGCCCGGTGGTGGACCAGGGCTGGATGCCGACCACGCGCCTGGTCGGCAAGTCCGGCAAGCGGGTCAAGCCCAAGATTTACCTGGCGCTCGGCATCAGCGGCGCGCCGGAGCATGTCGAAGGGATGGGCGAGAGCGATGCGATCATTGCCATCAACACCGACTCGAATGCGCCCATCTTCAACATCGCCAAATACGGCGCGACCATCGACATGTTCGACCTGATTCCTGTGTTGACCGAAAAGGTCAAACAGGCCAAGTAAGACTGATTCGAGGGAGCAAGGGACATGCCTATCCGAGATACCTTCTGGAACATCCCACATTGGGCTGAAACAGCGCAATACATCCTTGCGCTGCTCACCGCGATCGTTTTCCTCTATGGGATTATCCGCCGCGTCTTGCGCTGGCGAAAAGGCCGGGCGGAGAAACGGCCCGGTAATTTCTGGACGCGCCTGTGGTCGGTTGTGACGCAGGTCCTCGGTCAGCGCCGCACGCTGGACGAGAAGTATCCCGGCCTGATGCACTTCACCATCTTCTGGGGCATGCTCGTCCTCGCCATCGGCACCGCCCTGGCCACCATTGATTGGGACGTCACCCACCTGTTCTTCGGTTTCCAGATCCTGACTGGTTGGTTCTATGTCGCCTACGAACTGATCCTGGACATTCTCGGCCTGCTGGTGATTTTCGGGCTTGGCCTGGCGATCTATCGCCGCTACATCAGCCGCCCCGCTCGCCTGCAAAACTTCCCGCTGAAGGCGCTCGCCCGCGACGATGCTTACATCCTCATCATGTTGACCTTCATCGTGCTCAGCGGTTACCTGACCGAGGGCCTGCGTATCGCGGTCACCCAGCCGGAGTGGGCTGCCTGGTCGCCCATCGGGTCCC
>JBFMCM010000139.1:0-6280 GCA_040754355.1 Chloroflexota bacterium
GAAAGAACGCGCCAGAGGAATATGTTAGAATACCGTCCATGACCGAGGAACCCATCCTGGTGCTGGCCTCCAATTCGCCCCGCCGGCACGAACTATTATCGCTGGGCGGCTGGGACTTCCTCGTCCACCCGGCGGATGTGGACGAGAGCCTGCACCCCGGCGAAGCGCCCCGGACCTATGTCCTGCGTCTGGCCGAGGAGAAAGCCAGGGCTTGCGCTGAGTCTTCCCGCCCCGGCGAGACCATCCTCGCCGCCGACACCGCCGTCACAATAGACGGCGAAATCCTAGGCAAACCGGTCAGCGCGGCCGAGGCGGTGGAGATGCTGCGCCGCCTGCGCGGACGCAGGCACCAGGTCTGCACCGGCATCGCGGTGTTGGACACGGCCACAAGCAACCTCGTCACCGATCTGTGCGTCACCGACGTGCCGATGCGCGCTTACAGCGAAGAGGAAATCCAGGCTTATGCCGCCAGCGGCGACCCGCTCGACAAGGCCGGGGCGTACGCCATCCAGCACGCCAGGTTCCGGCCGGTGGAAGCCCTCGCCGGTTGTTACGCCAGCGTGATGGGACTGCCGCTCTGCCATCTGAGGCGCGGCCTGCGCACGCTGGATATTTTACCCAAAACCGACCTCGCCGCCGAATGCCAGGCGGCTCTGCAATATGAATGTCCGATCTTTTCCCGCGTGCTGGCGGGGGAAGATATAGGTTAGTGAAAGGAATCGAATGAAAATTACCCGTTGGACCAACCAGCTGGTGATAGTGATCATTCTGCTGGCCGCCTGCGGCCGCACACCTGCCACCGTCGAGTTGCCCACGCCCTACACATACACCACCCCGGCCCCTAATGTGGAGACCACCCTCCGCGCTTACCTGGATGCCTTTGCGCTCGAAGATTACACCAGCATGTATGCCCTGCTCGACCAGGCCAGCCAGGCAGCCGTGACCGAGGAGGATTTTGCCAAGAAGCACCGCGACGCACTGAACGCCATGAGCGCCGGGCAGATCGAATACGCCATCCAGTCCACGCTGACCAACCCGGACTCGGCCCAGGCTGCCTACGGCGTCACCTACAAAACCGCCCTGTTCGGCGACATCGCCCGCAACTTCGTGGTGGCAATGGCGCTGGAAGACGGCGGCTGGCGCATCCAATGGAACGACGGGCTGATCCTGCCCGAACTGGCGGGAGGGAAAGTGCTCGTCACCTACTACAATCCCGCGGCGCGCGGCGACATCTATGACCGCAACGGGGAGGCCATCGCCACCGAAGCCGAGGTGTACTCCCTCGGACTGGTGGCTGGCGCGGCTTCGCCCGATCTCGAAGACGCCCTCTTCCGTAAAATCTCCCAATTGACCGGCGTGCCGCGCAGCAATTTCGAGGACGCCTACTTCGGGTACAACGCCGGGGATTACGTCCCGGTCGGCGAGGCGCTGGCTGAGGATGTGGAAAACTCCGGCATCCTGGAATTTGGCGGCGCGTGGGCTGTGCCCTATACTTCCCGGTATTACACTCCTGGGATCGCCCCACAGACGGTGGGACACCTGCTCTTCCTGAATGAGACCAACACCGAAGATTACCTCCGTCTCGGATACAGCCCCGGCGATCGCGTCGGCGTGCAGGGCATCGAGGCCTGGGGGGAGGAGATCCTGCACGGGCGCAACGGCGCCACGCTCTACGTCGCGGCGGCCGATAATTCCCCCGAAACCGTACTGGCCCAGGCCGAGTCGCAGCCCGCCTCGTCCCTGACCCTGACCCTGGACGCCGACCTGCAGGCCCAGGCCCAGGCCGCCATGGACGGCCTGCCGGGCGCCATCGTGGTCATGGAAGTGGACACCGGGCGCATCCTGGCCATGGTCTCCTCGCCCGCCCCGGATACCAACTGGTACGACCCGCAAAACTACAACTTCATGGCCTTGGGCAATATGCTGAGCACGCCCGGGATCGAGGATAACAAGGCCTCCAGGGGCACCTACCCGCTCGGGTCGGTCTTCAAGATCGTCACCATGGCCGCGGCCCTCGAAAGCGGCGTTTTCACAGCCGAAGACATCTACGACTGCCAGTATGATTTCACCGAACTGGTGCCCCACGGCGGGCCGGTCCTGCACGACTGGACCTATATGTATTGTGAAGAAGAAAAATTGGAGAGCGGCACCGATACCTGCACAACCAAGCCCAGCGGCGTACTGACCCTTCCGCAGGGTCTCATGCGCTCCTGCGACCCGTGGTTCTACCACATCGGCCTGACCCTCTTCGACCAGGGACTGACCGCCTCCGTCTCCGACATGGCAAACGGCTTCGGCCTCGGCCAACTGACCGGCATCGAGCAGGTGGAAGAAGACGCCGGGCAGATCCCCGTCCCCACCAGTTACACCGAGGCCACCAGCCTGGCCATCGGGCAGGGCGGCACGCTCGTCACCCCCTTGCAGGTGGCGGACTTCATCGCGGCCATCGCCAACGGCGGCACGCTCTACCGCCCGCAACTGGTGGAAAGCATCCTGCCCGTCAGCGGTGAAGCGGAGCAGGTCTTCAGGCCCGAAGCGCTCGGCACGCTCCCCGTTTCCGCCGAAAACCTGCAAACGATCCAGGAGGCCATGCGCTCGGTAGCCGAGAACCCGCGCGGCACCGCCTACGCGCGGCTCGGCACCTTCGCCATCCCCACCGCCGGGAAGACCGGCACCGCCGAAAGCGGCACCCAGGACCCCCATGCCTGGTTTGCCGGCTACAGCCTGGCCAACCGCCCCGACCAGCCCGACATCGCTGTAGTGGTCATCGTCGAATACCAGGGCGAGGGCTCCGTCTGGGCCTTGCCCATCTTCCGGCGCGTGATGGAAATCTACTTCTTCGGCAGCCCGCAGACCATCTATCCGTGGGAATCCTCCTTCGGCGTCATCCGCGTCGAGGAACCAACACCCTGAACCTGCCTTACCGGTATGACGCAGGCCAGCCCTGAACCCGGTCTCATCGTCCGCTCCCAGTCGGGATTTTTCACCGTCCAGTGTAGGGGCGACGTTACGTCGCCCTTAATCTGCCGCCTGCGCGGCCGCCTCAAGCAGGGTCCCCGCACGGGCGACATCGCCGCCGTCGGCGACCGGGTGCAGGTGACGCGTCAGCCGGACGGCACCGGGACGATCGAGTCCATCGAACCGCGCGGCAGGTCGTTGGTCCGGCTCGACCCGCGGCCGCAGGGCGTGTACCAGCAGGTGCTGCTGGCCAATCCCGACCAGGCGATATTCGTCTTCGCCTGCGCCCAGCCGCGTCCGCACCTGCGCATGCTGGACCGATTCCTGGTCATCGCCGAGAAGCAGGGGCTGCCGGCCGTCATCGTCGCCAACAAGGTGGACCTGGTCGGGCAGGAGCAGGCCGAGAGGCTGTTCGGCTTCTACCCGGCCATCGGTTACCCGGTGCTCTATACGTGCGCGAAAACCGGCCTGGGCGTGGACGAACTGCGGGGGCGGCTGACCGAAAAAGTGTCCGCGCTGGCCGGGCCGAGCGGCGTGGGCAAGTCCAGCCTGCTGAACGCCGTCCAGCCGGGGCTGGGGCTGGCGGTGCGCGAGGTCAGCGCGGCGGTCGGCAAGGGTCGCCACACCACCAGCGTGCGCGAACTGTTCCCGCTGGAGGGCGGCGGCTACGTGGCCGATACCCCGGGGATGCGCTCGCTGGCCCTGTGGGACACCCAGCCGGAGGAACTGGACGGCTACTTCCCGGAGATCGCCCCGCTGGTGACCGGCTGCCAGTTCAGCGACTGCACCCATAGGTCCGAGCCGGGCTGCGCGGTGCGCGCCGCGGTGGAGGCCGGTAAGGTCAGGCCGGAACGGTATGATTCGTATTTGAGGTTACGTGCTGGAGAGGAGTAGGTTAATATGACCGTCGATATTTACGAAAAATCGTGCGAAAGCATGACTGAATTAAGCGATGACACTATTGCACTTACAGTAACATCGCCTCCCTATTGGAATGCGATAGATTATGATATTCATGCAACTAATAAGCGAGAGTATTATAGGACTCGACGGTACGCAAACGGCTATTCAGACTATCAAGATTACCTTGATTGGCTGATACGCATTTTCAAGGAGGTGTTCCGGGTGACAAAGCCGGGGGGAATTTGTGCTGTGGTCATCGGAACTGTTCTGCTTGAAGGAAAGCTATATCCTGTCCCCTTCGATTTTGTTTCCCGTATGACACAAAAGGAAGACGAGTGGGTTTTCTACCAAGATTTTATCTGGCATAAATGCACAGCAGGTGTCAAGCGAGCTGGAGTAAGTATTCAAAAGCCATATCCGGGTTATTTCTATCCCAATATCATGAACGAGTACATCCTTTTATTCCAAAAACCCGGTCCCAAGCTCTATGAAAAGCGCAATGATGCCGAGAAAAAACGAGCAGAATATCCTATCAACCGTCTTTTTACTATGGACGTTGCCAACAACATTTGGCATATTGCTCCCGTACCTCCAGACGCGATTGACCACCCTGCTCCATTTCCTGAAGAAATCCCTTATCGTTTGATCTCCCTTTATTCCTACCCGGGCGATCTGATCCTTGATCCTTTCTTGGGATCAGGCCAAACGACAAAAGTAGCTAATCATCTTGGGCGGAATGCTGCCGGTTACGAAATTATTCCAAAATATACTCAGTTAGCACGTACGCGTTTGAAAGAGGCGCTCTCCATTCGTAAACAACAGCTAATTGCTATTTTTAACAAGATTGATATTGATGAACCCACATCAAACGGGAACAAAATAAAAACCTTGAAAAAATCAGACCTGGCAGAGCAAATGTCGTTTGCAATAGCAGACAATGGCGGAGGCAAAAAATATGGACCGGATTCTTGATTTAGTAGGTGAGATAGCACAGACGGGCGAGAAAATTCCATCTTCTCCTAATTTGGTTGGGATTGAATTGTTCAATGGCTTCTTCCTGCCAAATGGTCATATTGATGCGCGCAACCTGGAAAGTCTTGATGCCAACAGTATCAATCGCCGCGAACTATTAACACGTTTCTTGCTACTCAACGCTGTTATAGATCAAGGCCCGGATATTATTGGAGTCCGACAACTGCTAGTGCAAGTCACAAACGATCTTTATCATTCAGACGTTCGGTTTCTGCATAAGCCGGTGACATTCTTCCAAGAACTGGGAATAGCAATTGATCAAATTCTGGAGAAACATGAGTCCATCAAATTTGTAAGAGCGGAAGATTGGGCGCGAGATAACTTATCGAGGCCCAGTCGGTATAACCTGTTTATGGATAATTCAACCCAAGCGTTAAATTACGCTGTTTTCAGGTGGGGAGTTCCGTTAGCGCTTCCTCTTCTACTAGACAAAGACAGCGGGAACAATAGAACTCGTTCACCTCTCCTCGATTATCTCGAGAGTTTTTCGTCGGCAGAAATAATGACTTTTAATCTCAAAAGCCACGAACGTTATGGCCTCGGCAAAGCTATTGGAAATAAAGCCTGTCATTTGTTCGCGAAATGGCTTGTTTCAGTTTTTAGACTCACCCGGAAGAATGAAACAACCTGGGGACCTTACTCATTTGAAGTTCCCTTTGATTCGAATGCTGGGCGCGTCCTCTGGCGCACGGGATACTTCCTGAATTGGGCTTCTGAGGAAGATTATGTAAAACATCAGGTAATCCAAAGAGGCCAGGGCAAAGGTGGGCTGGACTACATTCGGGTAACAAACATCCGAGGTATGTCGGCGCAGGGGGAGATTCCCAGAGAGATTCAAGATGCTTATGTTGAAATCGCCATCAACCATCTTGCAACCCACAAGAAGCCGCCAAAGAAGATCGAGATTCAAAGGTTGCAACATCCCTACCTGATGTTAACCGGGCAAACAGTTGCCAATTTCGACGATGGGCTCATTCACATTGGCACCAATTACTGTTTCAATCACGCACAGCCAAAATGCGATAAGTGCCCCTTGAATGCCATGTGCACGGGATATTTGTCGTCGCCTGAGTTGATTCAGAACTACCGAACATGAACAACTGGAATCTCCTCGGCCACGAGTGGGCAGTGGAGATGCTGCAGCAGCACCTCCTCCATGACTCCCTGCGCCATGCCTATCTCTTCGCCGGGCCGCCTGGCCTGGGACGCCGCACGCTGGCCCTTCGCCTGGCGCAGGCCTTGAACTGCCCGCAGCCGGTTTCCCCTGCCGTTCCCTGCGGCACATGCCGCGTCTGCAAGCAGATCGAGGCCATGCAGTACGCCGACCTGACGGTGGTTCAGGCTGAAAAAGAAGGCGGGGTGCTCAGGGTGGAGCAGGTGCGCGAGG
>JBFMCM010000140.1:0-3221 GCA_040754355.1 Chloroflexota bacterium
GCCAGCGTCTCCAGCGTGTCGCCGGATTCCACCACGTAAGCCGCCCAGCCGGGCGGCGGCGGGCAGGTGCTGGTCAGGCTGGGCGAGGGGGTCAGGGTAGAGGTCGAGGTGGGAGACGGGGAGGCCGGCTGCGTGGTGACCAGGGGCGGGAGGGGCGTTTCACTGGGCGTCTCGCTGGGCGGTTTGGGCTGGGTCGGCGGAAGCATCCCTCCCTCGGCGAAAGCCAGGCTCAGGCCGCCCAGGATGATGGCGATGGAAACCAGTGCGGTGATGACTCCGGGCAGGAGTTGCCGTACGAGGCGCATTTAGGCTTCCGCTTCCACCGGGGTGACCGGCAGGACGACGCTGAACGTGGACCCGGTGCCGGCTTCCGTATCCACCCAGATGCGCCCGCTCTGGGCTTCCACCAGCGTCCGGGCGATGGACAGGCCGACGCCGGTGTCGCCCACGCCCTGGATCAGAGAGTGCTCGGCCCGGTAGCGCCGGGCGAAGACGCGCGGCAGGTCCTCGGAGGCGATCCCGCCGCCGGTATCCACCACCTGGATGGACAGGTAGTCCTTGCCCTGGTCCTGCTGCATCTGGACGCGCAGGGTGATGGTGCCCTCCGTCGGGGTGACGGACGTGGCGTTCTGCAGCAGGTGGATGAGGATCTGCTGGAGGGCGTCCCGGTCGGTCTGCACCTGCGGCGAGGACTCGGGGATGTCCAGCCGCAGGGTGATGTTCTTCTCCCGGATCTGCGTGCTGGTGTAGGCCATGGCATTGTCAATGATGAGATTCAGGTCAATCGGTTCGGGCTTGAATTCCTTGTGGCCGATATCCAGGTTGGTAATCTGGATGAGGTCGTCCACCAGGCCGCCGATGCGCTCGGTGGAGGCCTTGATGCGCTCGACGAACTTGCGCTGCAACGACCCCAGGATGCCCACCGATTCGCCCAGCAGCAGGTCGGTGTACCCGACGATGGACGACATCGGCTGGCGCAAGTCCTGGGAGATGGAAGCAATCACCTCCACCTGGTCGTTGCTGATGGGCGACTCCGGGCGGCTTTCCAATTCCAGCACTTTCTGGTTGGCGGCCGCCAGGGAATTTTGCATGCGCGCCATCTCTTCCAGGGTCTGGCGGAGTTCGCGCTCCATCTGTTCATAACCGCCGGGCAGGGCCGCGCCTTTCTCGCGCAACTGTTCGTTTTCGCTGCGCAGTTGTTCGATGGACTTCTGGGCCTCCTCCTGCATCGCCAGCAGGGCGGCCATCTTCTCGGCCTGCTCCTGCGACGGGGCGCCTTTCTCGCCTTCCTTGCCGGTCTTGCGCTTGATCTCGGCGGCCTCCTGCTGGGCGGCCTGGGCCTCCAGCCGGGCGCTGTCGCGTTCCATTTCCAGGGCGGCCATGCGTTCGCCGCGTTCCAGCACCGGAAGCATGAGCGAGGATACGCTGGAAAGATAGGTCTGGTCTTCAGCGGTCCACAGGCGGTTGGAATAAGGCGAGAGAATCAGCAGCCCGCCCAACGGTCCGCGCTCGGGCGAGACGATTGGGACGCTCAATAGGTGTCCGGCGCTGGTCAGGCCGAGCATCTTCCCCAGCCCTTTCAGGTCCGAGGAGGTGCTGCTGGCCGGCAGGCGCAGCGGGCGGCCGCGCTGGACGGCATTGGCCAGCAGCGGGATGGCGTCCTTGTCCATGGCTGTGCCGCCCAGGCTTTCCTCGCGGATCAGGTCGTAGCCGCAGGTGATCATCAGGTTTTTATCAATGTCAACCGTCAGCAGGAAACACAAATCCGCCAGCATGGCCTGGGCGATGCCGCGCGTCAGGTGTTGGCAGATCTTCTCCGGGGAGGCCTCGGCCGCCAGCCGGATGAGCGACTGGAACGTCTTCGGGTCGGTGCTGTAGCGCCGCCGTTCCTGCTGCCGCGGCGCTTCCTCGGCCTTGCGACCCGCCCGCGCCGGCTTGCGGCGTTCCTGACCCTTGGCCTGCGCCTGCGGCACGGGGAAGCGCTGGGTGACCGTCAACAGGATGGGGAACATGACCAGGTGCGCCAGACGCAGGAAACCGGGGAAGTCCCCCTCCTGCGGCAGGAGCAGGCTGGCCAGGTGGCCCAGGAAGGCCAGGATGAGCATCGCCAGTCCGTAGCCCCAGCCGTTGGGCCGCCGCAGGGATAGTACCAGCACCCCCAGCAGCAGCACTCCCAGGCTGAAGGCTTGCCAGATGGTCTCGAAGGTCGAAAGGTTGAACCCGCTCGTGCCCTCCTGCTGGGAATTGAACACGAAGGTCAGCCCGAAGAGCGTCAGGCCCAGCAGGCTGAGCAGGCCGCTGGCCGCTTCGGCCAGGCGCACCGGCTCCGGGAAGGCCCACAGCCAGGCAATCCAGACCAGCGAGAGCAGGGACACGGCCCGGTCGAGCGGCGGGAGCGTCAGGCCGGGGTCGAGCAGCCCCTGCCAGGCCAGGCTGCTGACGATGAACAAAATGGCCTGCAAGCCGAGCAGGATGCCCAGCCCAACCACGGTCCGCCGCGCCTGCGGGAAGCCGCTCGTGCGCCAGTGATGCACTGCCCCTTGCAGCGCCCCTGCAATCGAAAATGCCAATACGACATGATAAATGAGATTCCCCGGCGGAGCCGTCAGGAGGGTGAAGATTTGACTGAAAAACAAACTCATAGGAGACCGCCTGTGAATGATGACGTACCCTTAGTTTATACCATTTTGGGCACAAAGGCTATAGTAGTTTTGAGATTTTTCTCCGGCGTAGAAAGTAGAGTTTCCAAAATGCTGTGTTTCATACAAATAGACGTTATCCGCAATAAATTACACCGCCAAGGCGCAAAGGCGCCAAGCAGAATTTAGGCCGCCAAGGGCTTTTCTTGGCGAATTTGAAATGCCTTTTGGCGTTTTTACAAATAAACTAACCACCTGACACTTTCTGGCAAATGGTGGTCAAGTAGCCCGGTGCGATAGCGAGGGATGTATCGAGACCAATTTTGAGCTTTTTCTTCTTCCTGTTGGTCTCGATACGGCGGCGGTGATTGAGTAGGCCGAAGGCCGTATCGAAATCCCGCCGCCTACATCTCGACAGGCTCGATGCAACGCTCGACCAACGGCGGCTCGCACATTCTCCATGGAATCCAGATGAGCCGTGCGTGCTTTATAATTGCAGGCGTGAAACCGACCTTCGGCCTGCGGCAGACCTTCATCCTGTTGCTCCTGCTGGCGCTCATCCTGCTCCCGCGCCCCCTGGCG
>JBFMCM010000141.1:0-3489 GCA_040754355.1 Chloroflexota bacterium
CGGGACCCGCAGCCTGCCCCCGCCCATCTGGCCCTCATCGCCGCCGACGGCTCGCAGATCGCCCCCGACCGGCACGCGGCGGTGCTCTACAGCCTGGTCAATGTGGGGGCCATCGTTATAAAAATCGGCTCTGGCCAGGCCCCTGAAATCTTCACCGACAGCCACTTGCTCTACGATGATGAGATTTACACCGAAACCGGGATTCTGACGAGTGAGGCCATCGAACTTCAGCGCGACATCGCCGAACGGCGGAAACTGCTCGAGTTGGCGAAACAGGTAGAAGGTCCGTGCGCAGCGCTGACGGACGGCCCGGTGGAACTGTGGGGCGCAAAAAACGGCGGGGAAGACGATTACCGCAAGAATCTCGAAATCCACAAGTCCATCCTTTCCCAGTTGCAGGCGCGCGGCGTGGCCGTGGCGGGATACGTGGATAAGCCCGGCGCGGACCTGGTCGTCCGCCTGCTGGAGATCGCCACATTTTCAGACGAGCAGATGAAAGAGGTCCGCAAACAGCACCCCCTGCGCGGCGTCACCGACCGCTGGCTGTTCGCCAGTATCCTCGCGCATGGTCAACGGTCCACGGTCTTCGGTCTTCAATCCGGCTCACGCCCTCACTACACAGGCGGCCTGGCTCTGCACTTTTTCTACCTTAACGTCGGCGATGACAAGCATCCCTCGCTGGTGCGCGTGGAAATCCCCAAGTGGGTGGCCGATGATGAAGAGAAACTGAACCTGCTTCACGTTGCATTGCTCGACCAGTGCAAGATGATGGGTGCGAAACCGTATCCGTATATCCTGCACCGCGCCCACGAGATCGCCGTGGTCAAGTTCGAGGAGAAGCAGCAGGTGGAGCAAATGCTGGAACTGGAATTGCGCCGCGCTGGAGACGAGGTGGACGAGAAATCGGCCAAGCAGTCGGCCAAGGGTTTGCCAGGAAGGAAGAAGTAATGTCATTGCGAGCGCCGGTCGAGTGCCCCGCAGGGGCGTATCGAGACCAAACGAAGCAATCCCCTCTCTCTTGTGGGCGCGGAGATTGCTTCGTCGGTCTTCGTTCGCTCCGCTCACTCAGTCCTCCTCGCAACGACAAAAAAGCGGATGCCTTATGAACGACATCAAACTCACCACCCTCACAGAATCCGACCTGGGCAAGGTCCAGATGTTCTGCGGACACTCGCCCACGTACAAGCGCGGCTACGAGGCCAAGACCGAATGGCTGCGGGCGCGCCTGCGCGAAGGGATGCGTTACACCCTGCTGACGGTGCGCGGACGCAACGCCGGGTTGATGGAGTACGTCCCCGGCGAGTATGCCTGGCGCGGGGTCGAGGCGGCGGGCTACCTGTTCATCCACTGCTTCTGGGTCATCGGCCGGAACCGCGGTCATGGCTACGGACGGCAGTTGCTGGAGGCCTGTCTCGACGACGCCAGGGGGACGAACGGCGTGGCGTTGGTCGTCAGCAAGGCGCACTGGCTGCCGACGCCCAAACTTTTCCTGAAGAACGGCTTCGAACTGGCCGACCACGCCGACCCGTCGTTCGATTTATTGGTCAGGCGCATCCAACCGGACGCGCCCCTGCCGCGCTTCAAGCGGAATACGCCCAAATTCCGCCGGGGCTGACGCTCTATCACAGCGACCAGTGCCCGTACACGCAGAACGTGCCGGATATTGTGCAGAAAGTCGGCGACCAGTTGAAGGTCCCGGTGAACATCATCCACATGAATAGCGCCGCGGCCGCACAGGCTTCCCCTTGTCCTTACGGATCGCTGGGTTATTTCTACAACGGCGAACTGCTCACCTACCGTCCAACCGGGACAGAGAAATTATTGGAATTGCTCAAGCCGAAATTGTAGATTTGTGTCTTTGCGAGGGCGGTGGTTGAGTAGCCCGAAGGGCATATCGAAACCCCGCCCGAAGCAATCTCCCCACCAACGCGGGGATTGCTTCGTCGCATCCTTCGACTGCGCAGCGAAGAACGCTGCTCCGCTCAGGACGCTCCTCGTAATGACACAGAAAGAGAGAGTTCATGACGACAACCATCCAAATCGGACATCTCCTTCGTTCGAGCACCACCGGCTTCGTAGCGGGCTGCTCGGTCTCGCAATTGGAAGCCCCAGCGCTCGGTGCGCTCGTGCGCGCCCCGCTGGAGGATGGCTGCCAGGTCTACGGTCTCATCACCGACATCCACATCGAGGACGACGGCCTGGTGCGGCAACTGGTCACCGCCGGAGACGTCAGCCCGGAGGTGATGCGCGACAATCGCGAGCGGCGCATCGTCCCGGTCGAGATGACCGTGCTGGCTGTCGGGTACGAGCAGAACGGGAAGGTTTTCCACCTCCTGCCGCCCCGTCCGCCGCTCAGCCTGGATGTCATCTACCTGTGCTCGGATGCAGAACTGGCGAAGTTCACCGGCGCGGGGAAGTTCGGTTATTTCCGCCACATCCTGCAAGCCAAAGACATCCCGGTCGGTGAAGTCCTGGCCGCGCACATCCTGCAAGTAAAGCAAAAAACGAAAAACGAAACCTGGGCGCAATCAGCCGCACAGGAACTCATTACATTACTACGCGACGATTACCCGACGCTCATGTCCGTGTTGGGCGCGCTCGGCGAGGTCGTTTAAACACGAGGCACAAGGATATCCTTTGTGCTCCTTCGTGACCTTTGTGTTGAAGGTTTTTTCACCGAAAAGGAGACTCCCATGCCTGCTTTCTTCCTCCTGCTCTACCGTTTCTTCCGCGGCCTGTGGAACGGGATGAAAGACCGCGACTTCCGCAACCTGTTCCTGTGGCTCATCACCATCATCCTGCTCGGCTCGTGGTTCTACGCCCGCGTCGAGGGCTGGGGGTTCCTCGATGCCGTCTATTTCTCGATCGTCACGCTGGCCACGGTCGGCTACGGCGACCTCGTGCCGCAGACTGTCGCAGGGAAGATCTTCACCATCTTCTACATCATCATCGGCATCGGCATGCTCTCCGGCTTCATCATCCTACTGGCCGAAAGGTCAGGGTTGATGAAGAAGACTGAGAAAAAAGATTAAACACAAAGGACACAAAGGTTTGGCACGAAGGGCACCAAGGAGAAGATATGGATTTAAGGATGCAAAAAGCGAGAGCCTTCGCGCAGATACCTGCCGACGTGGAGCAGGTTGGAAAGATTGTGCTGGATGCTGCTTTTCGAGTTCACACCGCGCTCGGCCCGGGACTGCTGGAATCGGTTTACGTGACCTGCCACGCCTATGAAATCCGTGAAAGCGGTTTGCTCGTGGAAACTCAGGTGGCCGTTCCCGTGACGTACAAAAACTTGCGTATGGAAGGTGGAATGCGGTTGGATTTGCTTATCGAGAAATGCGTGATTGTCGAAATTAAGGCTGTTGAAACGATGAATCCTGTATACGAAGCCCAACTTCTCACATATTTGCGGCTCACCGGCATCCGCCTTGGCTACCTCATCAACTTTTCTGTCCCGCATCTCAAGAACGGCATCAAACGCATGGT
>JBFMCM010000142.1:0-6364 GCA_040754355.1 Chloroflexota bacterium
AGGTTGACCAGAGCGTGTAATCCTGGAAGCCGTGGTACATGCCTTCAAATTTGATCACGCGTTCACGACCCGTGAAGGCGCGGGCTACTCTCAGGGCGTGCATGGTGGCTTCGGTGCCGGAGCAGGCAAAGCGCACCATCTCCAAACCAGGACACATCTTTACCATCTTTTCGGCAACCTCGATCTCCAGTTCGTAGGTCATGGCTGACATGGTGCCGAGTTCGATCTCCTGCCGCACCTTGTCGTTGACCTCGTCGTGGGCATGCCCAAGGATGATGGGCCCGAAGGCCATGCGGTAGTCAATATATCTATTCCCGTCCGCGTCCCACAGATAGGCACCTTTTGCTTTTTGCATGTAAGGCGTGCTGCCTTCTCCCCAAAACCGAAAATTCGAATTGACTCCCAAGGGAATGACTTTCATGGCACGCTTTTGCAGTGCAGTACTTTTCGACCATTGGGCCTTCATCGTTACCCTCTCCATGTTCACTTGGTATGGTGGCCGTCACCTGATTTCACGAGATGGTTGGGGATGTGCCATTGGTAGACGTCCTTGATGACCACCGGGACAATGGAGGTGGTCGTCTTCCGCACGCCGGGAAGTTTCCCGATAATTTCAGTGACAAACTGATAGATCTCTGCAGTATCCTTGGCGACCACCTGCAAGGAAACGTCTGTCTCCCCAATCGAGCAGGCTACATAAGTTACATTGTCGTATTTTGCAACGCTTTCAGCCACGTCTTTGATCGCGTCCGACTCTACCTCCAATACAACGTCGGCGCGCGTGGTCAACCCGAAAGACTGTGCATTGACAACTGGCCAGATTTGAATCACTCCCTCCTTTACCATCCTGTCAATTCGATAACGGACGATTCGTTCGGTGATTTCGCCCCCCACCCGGCGTGCAATGACAGCCGCAGGCATACGGCCATTTTCCATCAATAGTTCAACGATGCGTGCATCAATTTTGTCGGGTTCGTACATTAATTCACTATTATTTGGCATTTTCCGACTGTCTTATACGGTTAGTTTACCGATTACGTAGTGAAAAAGGAAGTGTCGTTTGTCATGCTCATGGTTATGACAGCCGCCAAACGAGCGGGTATAATCGAGCCATGACCTCGCCCTCCTCCCTCGTCATCGGCATTGCCGGCGGCTCGGGGTCCGGGAAGACAACGGTCGCCCAGACCATTCTTCAGCGTGTCGGCCCGGAACGAATTGCCTTTCTCCAGCACGATTCCTATTACAAAGACCTGGGCGGGTTGCCTCCCAACCAACGCGCGGAGGTCAACTTCGACCATCCGGACTCGCTCGAATCAGACTTGCTGAGCGAACATATCCGCCAGTTAGTCAGTGGACATGCTGTGCAGGTACCCATCTACGACTTTGCCACCCACAGCCGCACCGACCGGACGTTCACCGTCCAGCCGCGCCGTGTCATCCTGGTGGAAGGGATACTGATTTTTGCCGAAAAAAGCCTGCGCGAGATTTTCAATGTCAAAATTTTTGTGGACACGGACTCTGATATCCGTTTCATCCGCCGCCTGCAACGCGATATCACCGAACGCGGCCGGACCACGGAATCGGTTATCAAGCAATATTTGACGACCGTCCGCCCGATGCATTTGGAATTCGTCGAACCCTCCAAGCGGTACGCAGACATCATCATCCCCGAGGGCGGATTCAACACGGCCGCCTTGGACATGGTTGTGGCAAGAATAGAAACACTTTTATAAGGGCGACCTTTGGGGTCGCCCTTCGTATTCGCCTCAGGCAGGGACAAGCCCTGCCCATCCACCCCAACGAAAGGACTGCCTCATGAAACAATGGAACAAACCGCCCGAAATGATGATTGACCCGAAAAAGAAATATACCGCCACCATGCAGACCGATAAAGGTGACATCGTGCTCGAACTCTTTGCCGACAAGACTCCTGTCACAGTCAACAATTTCGTTTTTCTGGCACGCCAAGGCTTCTACGATGGCGTCATCTTCCATCGGGTGATCGCTGACTTCATGGCCCAGGGCGGCGACCCGACCGGGAAAGGCTCCGGCGGACCCGGCTACCGATTCGCGGATGAGTTCCATCCTTCACTGAAACACGACAAGCCTGGGATTCTTTCGATGGCGAATGCAGGTCCGGGCACGAACGGCTCGCAGTTTTTCATCACTCACGTCCCCACCCCGTGGCTGGACGGCAAGCATAGCATCTTCGGCCAGATCATCGGCGGCATGGACGTGCTGATGTCCATCCCGCCGCGCAACCCTGCGGCTCCGGAATATCCGGGTGTAAAAATCCTGGCAATTGAAATTACCGACAGTTGATCTGCGCAGAGGGTTTCGCAAGCCTGACTGGTATATAATTTCCTGAATCCACGATGATAAACAGCACACATGGACTCGCCCCCCGCCTCCATAAGAGAAAAACCTAAACGAAACACCGTCATCCTGCGTATCCTGGCACTGCTAATTGTGGTGGGCATCACCGTTGGAGCGTACTTGCTGCACGACCAGGTGGAAAAATTCGCTGCTTTTGGCTATCCGGGTGTCTTCCTTATTGTGCTCACCTCCTACGCCACCATTCTCGTCCCGGTGCCAGGGCTGGCCATCGTCTTCGCCATGAGCGGGGTCCTGCACCCGCTGGGTGTGGCACTGGCCGCCGCATTTGGCGGCGCGGTGGGCGAACTTTCCGGTTATCTGGCCGGTTTCAGCGGACGGGCTGTGATCGAAAATTGGAAGCGGTATAAGAAGGTCACCGCCTGGGTGCGCAAGTACGGCGGACCCGCCATCCTGGTGCTGGCCGCCCTCCCCAATCCCTTTTTCGATGTGGTCGGGGTGGCTGCTGGGGTCCTTAAGATGCCCCTCCATAAATTCTTCCTGTGGGTATTGCCGGGACAGGTCATCAAGATGTTGTACATTGCTTACGCCGGCTCCCTATCGTTGGAATGGATTTTAAAATGACTTCTTCTCGGTTCCAGTCACTATATAGAACATAGTTTTACAGGAGATTGCCATGACTGATTATAAAAAAATTGACGCCTACCTTGAATCTCGTCTTGACGACTCAATCGCCGAGCTCTCACGGTTCGTAGCGCAGCCCTCCGTCGGCGCGCAGAACCTGGGCATGCAGGAATGCGCCGCGCTGGTGGCTGAAATGCTCAAGAAACGCGGCTTCAGCGTCGAAATCATGCCCACCCCGGGCGCGCCGGTCGTCTTTGGCGAGCGCAAAGGGAAGAGTGCCAAAACTATTCTCTTCTATAACCATTACGACGTCCAGCCGCCCGAACCGCTCGAACTGTGGGAAACCCCTCCCTTCGAGCCCTCGCGCCGGGAGGGTAAACTCTACGGGCGCGGCGTCAGCGACGACAAAGGCCATCTCACCGCCCGCCTGTTCGCCATAGACGCGCTGCTCGACAGTCTTGGTGAACTGCCCTGCAATATCAAATTCGTCATCGAGGGAGAGGAAGAGACCTCCAGCCTGCACCTGCACGACTTCGTGCGCGCCAACCTCGCCCGTCTGAAAGCAGACGCCTGCATCTGGGAGTTCGGCGGCGTGGACCATGAGGAGTCTCCTGTCCAGTATCTCGGCCTGCGCGGCATTTGCTATGTGGAACTCTCGGTCGAGACCGCCGCCATAGACGTCCACTCCGGCTTGGGCGGCTCGATCTTCCCCAACGCCGCCTGGCGGCTCATCTGGGCGCTCAACAGCCTCAAAGGTCCCGACGAACGCATACGCTTGCCCGGCCACTACAACAAGGTCCGGCCTCCATCCTCTCGCGACCTCGAACTGATGGCCGCCCTGCCGGAAACCTCCGAAGTTTACAAACAGCAGTACGGCGTCAAGTCGTTCATCAAGGGACTCACCGAGGGTGTGGACTTGCGCGTGGAGGAAGTATTCACCCCCACCTGCACCGTCTGCGGACTGACCTCCGGCTATCAGGGCCCCGGCTCGAAGACGGTGCAGCCGGCCAAGGCCTCCGCCAAGGTGGATTTCCGCCTCGTCCCGGACCAGGAGCCTGCTGATGTGCTGAAAGCGCTGCGCGCCCACCTGGACGCGGAAGGCTTCTCCGACGTGCAAATAACTTTCCTGGGCGGCGAGGCCCCGGCCCGCACCGATCCCGACGACCCGTTCATCAAACTCGTCTGCGACACCGCGCCGGAGATCTATGGCAAGCCGATGAAACTCATTCCCATGAGCGGGGGCTCCGGCCCGAACAGCCCCTTCGTCCACGACCTGGGTCTGCCTGTGGCCACCGCCGGTTTAGGCTACCCGGATACGCGCGGCCACGCCCCCAATGAAAATATTCGCTTGGATTTATATCTCAAACACGCCAAACACATGGCAAGAGTGTTGACGGAGTTTGGGAAATAAACAAACTTCCCGCGGGCTTGAAGCCCGCGGGAGGTTTCGTCACGCCATCAATCTGCGCTACTCTTCCGTAATCGTTATCGTCTCGATTGCATCTCCCTCAAAGTCAGGATTCGTACTTGGGTCGCGGCGGGTGATGCCGTTGACTACCTCCATCCCCTCGATGACTTGCCCGAAGATGGTGTAGTCACTCTCGGAAAGGCCATACGGCTCGAACATGATGAAGAACTGGCTGCCATTGGTATCGCGCCCCGCATTTGCCATGGCCACCACCCCGGCTTTATCGAAAGTCAGATCGTTTACTTCGTTGACGAACTGATAGCCAGGCCCACCCGCGCCGGTTCCGGTCGGGTCACCGGTCTGGGCCATGAAACCCTCCAGGACACGGTGGAAGGTCACGCCGTCATAATATCCCTGGCGCGTTAAAAAGACGAAACTATTGACCGTGATGGGGGCTTTCTCTGGGTAGAGTTCGATGACAAATTCCCCGCCCTTCGCCATCTTGACCGCGGCG
Source organism: Chloroflexota bacterium (assembly GCA_040754355.1). GTDB lineage: Bacteria > Chloroflexota > Anaerolineae > Anaerolineales > Villigracilaceae > UBA877. Next base: position 4,881 of record JBFMCM010000142.1, read on the forward strand.
AAATATTGTTTTTCCACGTCAATCAGGAACGGCGGCGCGGACGAGTACTGCTTCGTGCCGATCAATTCCGGAGTCGGGCCCCCAGCGGTGGGGATGGGCGGATTCTCCACTTTCGGCGGGATGGACGAAACCACCATCCAGGTGACCCCGGCCGCAGCCAGGGCCAGCAGGCCAAAGGTCAGGGCACGGTTCAGCAGCCTCTGCCGGGCGCGCATCGCCCGACGGGCTTCCCGTTTGGTGATATGCTTCTTGGACATGTGCTCTTCTCTCCTTGAGGAAAATTGCGCCTTCGCTGACTCATTATACACTGAGCCTGGATAAGCATGGCCTCGCACCTAACCAAATTGGGGGTTGATATTTTCGTTCCTAGTCTGTATGATTATGTACAAAGGCAAGCCAGGAGTGCATATGGAAATCCAAGTCGTAAAGATCGAAAAACCAGAAGAGACCAACTTCATCCTCGGCCAATCGCATTTCATCAAGACCGTCGAGGATGTGCACGAAGCGCTCGTAAACTCTGTCCCGGGCATCAAATTTGGCCTGGCCTTCTGCGAGGCCTCCGGCAAATGCCTGGTGCGCTTCTCCGGCACCGACGAGGCCAGCATCGAACTGGCAAAGAAGAATGCCCTTGCCATCGGCGCCGGGCACTCTTTTATCGTCTTCCTTGGGGAAGGATTCTTTCCCGTCAACGTATTGAAAGCCCTTCAAAACGTCACCGAAGTCTGCCGCATCTTCTGCGCCACCGCCAACCCGACCGAGGTCCTGGTCGCCGTCACCGAGCAGGGACGCGGCATCCTGGGCGTGGTGGACGGCTCGTCCCCGCTGGGGGTGGAGGGCGAGGAAGATATCGCCTGGCGCAAGAGTTTCCTGCGCAAAATTGGCTATAAAGTATAGCAGCAATGATTGTCCTATGACCACCACCCGCGCCCCCAGTAAGATCATCCCGCACGCCTTCCCCGGAATCTCGCCGGGCGAAGTGTCCGAGTTGATCAACAACAGCCAGTTGAAAAACTACCCGCCCGACACCGTTCTCTGCCGCGAGAACGCAGTCGAGGACACTTTCTACCTTATTCTCGAAGGCGAGGTGGAAGTCACTAAAATCATCAATAACACCGAAAAGCGCCTGCTGAAAAAATTGGGGGCCGGGGACTTTTTCGGGGAGATGGCGCTCATTCACGACGCGCCGCGTGCCGCCACGGTCCGGACGTTGACCCCACTCATCGCCCTCGAAATCAACAAGGAATCATTCGCCCGTGTCCTGCGCAACAGTTCCAGCATCTCATTGGCCATGGTACGTGAGATCAGCCGGCGCCTGCGTGAAAACGACGAGATGGCGATTGACGACCTGCGCCTGCGTGCCAGCGAACTGGCTGAAGCCTACCAGAAAATGGCTGAAATGGAAGCCGCCCGGCGCGAATTCCTGACCAACGTCTCCCACCAATTGCGCACTCCGCTGATGGCTGCCGGAGGCTTCCTGCAAATGC
>JBFMCM010000143.1:0-5860 GCA_040754355.1 Chloroflexota bacterium
CTTCTTGAGAAGATAACTTGTTTGGCTCGCCTGTTGGCTGTTATTATCCGCAGAAACGGATGGCTGTCAAGGGCATCAAAAGGGACTGGCTCCGGCGTCGGACCAGTCCCTTATAAGAACGCAGGTCGCGGGTCCCGCGCCCGAACTAGCGGGCACCGCTGTCGTAGATGATGGTCAGTTCCGTTCGTCCCCCTTCCGCCATCGTGACCTGGTAATCGGTGGCGACTGGGTATGGTCCTGGGCTATCAGGGTGTATGAATAGACACCCGGCTCCAGGTCGAACACAAAGGGGCCATCGGGCTCCGTTTCGATACGGGCAATTTCCTCGTAAGCCGCGTTGTAGATCACCAGCGTGGCCTGGAACGGTTCCTGGCTGAAACAGTCAGCCGCGATCTGATCACCCCGGCATTCGGCCAGAAAACCTGACCGATGATACCGGTGCCGCCGTCGCCGGTCTTTCCGCCGCAGGCAACCAGGAATGGGGTAAGTGCCAGTAGAGTGGGAATGATAAAGCGTTTTATGTCTTCTCCTTGGTGTGGTTGAGTTGCCAGAGTATTCGCAGACCGTCCAGCGTGAGCCAGGGGGCCAGCACGTCTATCATCTCCGTCTCTTCCGAAACAATCTCTGCCAGCCCTCCTGTGGCAACGACCTTCATCTGTGGGCCGAGTTCCTTGCGGAAGCGTTCCACCATGCCCTCGACCATGCTGACGTAACCGAACAATAAGCCCGATTGCATGGCATGGACGGTGTTGTGCCCGATGACGGAGGGCGGGCGCTGCAAATCAATGCGCGGCAGTTTGGCGGCATGGGTGAACAAGGCCTCAGCGGCCAGGTTGATGCCTGCGGTGATGGCCCCACCCAAGTAATCACCGTCTTTGGTGAGAGCGTTGAAGGTGGTGGCCGTGCCGAAGTCAATGATGCAGGCCGGGCCACCGTAAAGTTGCTTGACAGCCACCGCGTCGGCTACCCGGTCAGCACCCACGGCTTTGGGATCCTCGTAACGGATGCGGATGCCGGTCTTGATGCCGGTGTCCACCACCAGCGGCTCCTGCTTCAGATATTCATTGCAAGCACGCACGACGCGCCCGGTCAGTGGGGGGACGACCGAGGCGAGCGAAACGCCCGTCAGCCCGGAGGCCGACAGCCCGGCGTGGGTCAGCAGGCCGAGCAATTGCAGGCCGTATTCATCCGGCATGCGGGCGTGGTCGGTGGCCAGCCGCCAGTGATGACGGAGGGACTCGCCTTCGTACAGGCCGATGGTCAGGTTGGTATTGCCGATATCAATTGTGAGGAGCATATTGCACCGCTTTCAGGCCGCGGACAATGGACGCTGGCTGCGGTCCACGGTCTATTGTACCGCTTCTATGATTTCGGCGACGAGGTCGTAGCGATGGAACTGCGGCATGATGTAGACGCCGGCCGCCCAGGGCTTGACCTGCTCGATGAGTTCCGTCGCGATGCGGACCCCTTCCCTGCCCGCTGCTGAGCCTGTCGAAGCATCTCCGGCTTTTTCCAGCCGCCGGCGTGTTTCGGGGGGAATGACAATGCCGGGGACCTCATTGTGCAGGAAGTTGGCATGTTTCAAGCCGGCGAGAGGCATGACGCCCACCAAAATCGGTTTCCCGAGCGTGGAGCCGGTGATAGCCGCGAAGCGGTCGAGGAAACGGCGGGCAGTCTCCGGGTCGAAGATGGGCTGGGTCAGGAAGAAGTCTGCGCCGGCTTTGAGTTTGCGGGCGAGGTTCTTGATTTCGGTCTCCGGTTCGGGGGAGCACAGGTTGAGCGCCGCGCCGACGAAGAAGGAGGTCGGCTGACCGATGGAAACGCCGGAATGGTCCACGCCGATGTTGAAGCCCTGCTTGATGAGTTTGATGAGACCGGAAGGCACGAGGTCGTAGTTATCGGTGGCTTCAGGATAATCGCCGATGGCAGTCGGGTCGCCCATGACGACGAAGACATTGCGAATGCCGAGGGCATGGGCGGCCAGCAGGTCGCCCTGGACGCGCAGCAGGTTGCGGCCGCGGGTGGGGAAGTGCAGGGTGGTCTCGATGCCGACCTTGTGCTGGATGGTGTCACACACGGCCCAGGCCGACATTCTCATGCGCGCCATCGGGCTATCGGCCACGTCAATCACGTCTGCGCCTGCCTCGTGGAGCAGAGAGGCGCCGGCGATGAGTTTGTGGGTGGAGAGGCCGCGCGGCGGGTCTATTTCCACCGCACAGACGAATTTTCCAGCGGCGAGTTTTTGCGCCAGTTGGGAGGGCGGCTCCGCGCCGGCGAGTTCGGAGGCCGGTAGAACCTCCAAAGCCTGAACGGGCTCAACCTGTATTTTTGGGCGCCTGTCCAACGTTTTCCGCATGGCGGCGATGTGTTCGGGGGTGGTGCCGCAGCAGCCGCCGATGATATTTGCCCCGGCTTTCCAGAATTCGAGCGCAAAATCCCGGAAATATTCCGGCGTGGCGGCGTACATGACCCGCCCGCCGACGTGCTCCGGCCAACCGGCGTTGGGCTTGACCCAAATGTAGGGACGGGTCTGAGACCCGCTCCCCCCAGACACGGCCTGCCGCATCTGACGCAGGATGCGGATTAACTGAGCCGGGCCGCCCGAACAGTTCACGCCGATGACCTCCGCGCCGGCTTCGTGAAGCGCCTGCGCCACTTTGGCCGGGTCGTCGCCAAGCAGGGTGCGGTCGTCGCGGGTGAAGGTCATCGAAGCGACGACTGGCACGGGCGGAGTACGCTGCGCTCCTGCTTCTTTCGCCGCGCGGACGGCTTCCACCGTTTCGTAGACATCCGTCATCGTCTCGATGACGATCAAATCCACGCCTGAATCCACCAACACCTTGATCTGTTCCGCGAAGGCCTGGCGCGCTTCGTGGGGTTGGACGCGCCCATAGGGGGCAATCCGCACACCCAGCGGACCCACGTCCCCGGCAACGAGCACCGGTCTGGAGGAGGCCTTCACGACGCGGCGAGCCAGTTCCACGCCACCACGGTTGATTTCGACGAGTCTGCTTCCCAATCCATGTTTGCTCAATTTATACCGATTTGCGCCGAAGGTGTTGGTCAGGATGATCTGCGCGCCTGCCTCGATGTATTGGCGATGTACGTCTTCCACGCGGCCGGCATCTGTCAGATTGAGTTCGTCGAAACACTGATTGAACTCGATGCCGCTGGAATGAAGCAATGTCCCCATGGCGCCATCAGCAAGCAAAGGGATGGAAGATGACTGAAGCAAGGAGAGGAATTTATTCATCGAATATCCTGGATGCGGTTCTTCTCGTCCACCCGCACGATGGTGGGAGTCCATTTCTCGGGCAGCGGCTCGGCGACTTGGGCAAAAGTCATGATAATGATGTGGTCACCAGCACAGATCAGGCGCGCCGCCGCGCCGTTGGGCTGGACGATGCCCGATCCAGCCTCGCCGGCAATCAGGTAGGTTTCGAGACGGACGCCATTTTCCACGTCCACCACCTGGGCCAACTCGAACTCGTGCATCCTGGCGGCTTTGAGCAGGGTCGCATCAACTGTAAGACTGCCTTCATAATCAATATCCGTGCCGGTCACTACGGCGCGGTGGATCTTGGAGTGCAACAAAGTACGAACCATCTCTCACCTCATCAACTGCTCGACACGCGATTCGCCGACGCTGTAATACCTGGCCTGGGGATGATGGACGATGATCGCGGCAGTGGATTGCTCTGGAATCAATTGGTAGGCTGGGGATAACTGCATGCCCAGTTCTTTCTCGACCGGCAGCAGGTCGAACACCTTGCGGTGGTCTTCCAATTCCGGGATGGCCGGGTAGCCCCACGAGTAGCGTTTGCCCTGACCCTCGGCCAGTCCCAACTCGCGGCGTATGTGGCGATGCAGGTATTCGGCGGTCGCTTCGGCAGTCTGGACGGCGAGGCCGTGCGTGAAGTAGCCTTCGGAATAGTTGCCCTCAGCCTGGAATTTGTCGAAGCGCTCGGTGGCCTCCTGCCCGACGGTGACAACCTGGAAGGCGACCACGTCCATCTTACCGGACTCGACGGAAGCGAAGTAGTCGGAAAGTGCCAGGTGATCGTCGTTGGGCTGGCGGGGGAAGGAGAACCGGGTGAGTTCCCTCACCCCCCGCCCCTCTCCCGCGGGGAGAGGGGAGTAGATGATAAGATCATTGCCGTCCGCCTGGCAGGGGAAGAAGCCATACACAGCCTGGGGTTTCAGCCAGCCTTCGCGCAGGGTGTCTTTCTTCATTTTTTCTAGCCGGGCATCGAATTCGGCTTTGAGTTTTTCCCATTCCGCGCCGTGGGCGTTCTTCGCACCCCATGAAAGGCGATAGAGTTCATTGATGTTGAGATGCTGGAACACCATTTCGAGCGGCATATCTTTGACGACGCGGAAACCGAGTTTCTCGGGCATCCTGATCGGCACGGGCACAATGTTCGAGCGTTGAACGTCGGGCGTTGGACGTTGGACGTTAGACGAGACGCGGCCCATTTCCAAGTCCGCTTCCTCCCGGATTTGGTCCAGCAAGACAGGCCTGCGCTCCGGGTCTATAAGTTTTTCCATTGTCTCCAACCCCTCGAAGGCGTCCTTGCAGTAAAACACACCGGGACCGTAAGCCTGTCCATCGTCGGTGAACAGGATGCGGCGTCCGAAGCGCCGGTTGATGGCCGCCCCGCCCACCAGCACCGGGAACTTGAGTCCACGCCGCTGGAGTTCGTTGACGATGAGCGGCATCTGCCGGGAGGTGCTGACCAGCAAGGCTGAGAGTCCGATGGCGGTGGCTTTGACCTCGACCGCTTTCGAGATGATCGTCTCCGCCGGCACCTGCTTGCCGAGGTCCACGACGGTGTAGCCGTTATTGACGAGGATGGTCTTGACCAGGTTCTTGCCGATGTCGTGCACGTCGCCGTAGACGGTGGCAAGGACGATTGTCCCTTTGGTCACGCCTTCCACCTTTTCGAGATACGTTTCGAGGTGGGCGACGGCCTTTTTCATCACTTCAGCGGATTGCAGCACGAAAGGCAATATCAACTCGCCTGCGCCGAACTTGTCGCCGACTTCTTTCATGGCGGGGAGCAGGACGGTGTTGAGGATATGGACGGCGGTTTCGTGTTTGGTAGGGCGCTGCTCCCCTCTCCCTTTGGGAGAGGGGCCGGGGGTGAGGGCCGCGAGGCGTTCTTCCAACTCATTGTAGATCACACTCAAAACCATGTCCGTCTTGTTGAGAATATCGTCATTCCAGAAACGGATGACTTTTATGCCTTCCCCTTGTAGGATGTTGGTTCTTTCACCATCATACTTTTTTTGACTTTTATCACGGTGTTGACTTCCATCCAACTCAAGCGCAAGTTTGGCCTCATGACAATAGAAATCCAGAATGTAACCGGCAACCGGGTGCTGTCTGCGGAATTTTGCTCCATACAATCCGCGATTTCGGAGAATTGACCAGATTAACTTTTCTGCATCCGTCGCGTTTTGACGTAGTTCACGAACGCGGGCGAGGAGTTCATCAGGTAATGGCGATTTGGGTGTAAATTCCTTCTCGTCCATTTTCCCCTCACCCCTAACCCCTCCCCCCTTGGGGGAGGGGAATCCGTGTTTGATAATCTCATCAATATCCGCCTCCACCCCCTCTTTATGGCGGTGAACGATACGCCAGTGCAGGCGCTGCTCGGGAGTCATATCCGCGGTCGGGTCGGCGGTTTCAGCAGTCTGTGGCGTGACAGTTTCGAAATGCTCAATGTAACGCTGGAGGGCGTCCGGACGGCGGTTGAGGATTAAATCCTCGGCCAAGTCGCGCTCCTCCTGCGGGATGTCGGCGTAGGCAGTGATATGGGCCGGATTGACAATGGCCATATCCAGCCCGGCTTGGACG
>JBFMCM010000144.1:0-9099 GCA_040754355.1 Chloroflexota bacterium
CCTGCTCGGGGCGGGCATCCGCGCACGCAGCGTCAACGACCGCACCATCCGCGTCGAGATGAAGTTAACCTTACTCAACCGCAACATCGTCGGGACGCATTTCGGCGGCTCGCTGTACGCTATGTGCGATCCTTGGTTCATGCTCATCCTGATGCGCCTGTTGGGGCCAGACTATGTCATCTGGGACAAGGCCGCCCGCATTGACTTCCTCCAGCCGGGGCGCGGCAAGGTAAGCGCCATCTTCCACATCCCGCAGGCACGCGTGGACGAAATCCGCCGGCAGGCGGATTCAGGTCAGAAGGTCGAGCCGATCTTCACCGTGGATGTCCTGGACGCGCAGGGTCAGGTCGTGGCACAAGTCGAGAAATTGCTATATGTCCGGAAGAGAAATGGGATATAACCCAACGTAAGTTATGGAATAGAAAAACAGTACAATAACGTGTCGTTGCGAGCCGCGTTCTCTGCGGCGAAGCAATCGCCTCACCATCTTGGAGATTGCTTCGTCGGGTTTCGATACGGCCTTCGGCCTACTCAACCCTCCTCGCAACGACACACCGACCTTGTCCATAACCCACATTACCTAATCTTAGGAAGGAAAACTATGAAAATCACTTTCAATATTATCGGTGGTTTATTGGTATTGGCTGGCCTGGTCTGGTTCCTGCAGGGCATCAACCTCCTCCCCGGCAGTTTCATGACCGGACAGCCGGAATGGGCGGTGTATGGAACCACGGCAGCCATCATTGGGCTTGTCCTTCTATGGTTCGCAAGTAGAAGAAGAAAAGGGTCATGATCTCATAAAAGTCCGAGTCTGGCTTCTGGCGCAAAACGTCCAGAATTAGCCTTGCGAAGGTTCCTTGTAAGGATACGAGACATCCTTACAACCTTCGCAAGGCTTTTGTATAAGAAACGTGCTTGGACAGCAGGTAACCATTGAATGATTGACGAAAGGGTAAATTGGACAATTTTTGTCCGATTGACAAATCAGAATATACGTTCTATAATCAACCATAAATCACTTGTCGTACCTGCTGGCATAAACCCAAGGAGAATGAATATGCAAAAGAATGCAGGTTCCAATTCGATTGACGAATATATAGCCGCCTTCCCACCGGACATCCAGAAGAAGTTGCAGGATATACGGGCGGTTGTCCGGGCTGCCGCGCCGGAAGCCGAGGAAAAGATCAGTTACCAGATGCCGGCTTTTTTCCTGAAGGGCAACCTGGTATATTTTGCGGTCCATAAACAGCATATCGGCTTCTATCCCGCGCCATCCGGCATCAAGACATTTGCCAAAGACCTGGCGCAATTCAAACATTCCAAAGGCGCGGTCCAATTCCCGCTCGACAAACCCATGCCGCTGGATTTGATCGCCAGGATCGTGAAATACAGGGTGGCCGAGAATTTGAAAAAGGCCGAAATGAAGACGGCCAGAAAATAAGGAATAACCCAACTTTTTGGTATTTCATTGGAGACGATAAAATGCAAAAAATAACCCCCTTCCTATGGTTCGATAGCCAGGCTGAAGAAGCAGTCAATTTCTACACCTCCCTTTTCAAGGACTCGAAGGTCCTAAATGTTACCCGCTACGGAGAAGCCGGGCCTGGCCCTGCGGGAACCGTCATGACCATGAATTTCCAACTCTCTGGGCAGGATTTCACGGCATTGAACGGCGGGCCTGAGTTCAAGTTCACGCCAGCCATTTCACTCTTCGCGAACTGCGACTCTGAAGAGGAAATAGATCGGCTGTTCGAGAGGCTTTCCGCGGGCGGCGCAATTTTGATGGAACTGGGTAAATATCCCTTCAGCGATAAATTCTGCTGGATCAACGATCGCTACGGCGTTTCGTGGCAGTTGAACCTGGCCAGCGGCGTGCAAAAAATCACCCCATTCTTGACATTCGTTGGAAAGCAACACGGAAAAGCAGAAGAAGCGATGAACCTCTACGTTTCCCTGTTCGAAAATTCGAGTATTCAAGCCATCCAACGCTATGGCCCCGAGAGCGGGGAATCCGAAGGAACCGTCATGCACGCCAGGTTCTCTCTCGACGGGCAAGAGTTCATGGCGATAGACGGCGGCCTGGTACATAACTGGACTTTCACGGAGGCCGTTTCGCTTTTTGTGAACTGCAAGACACAAAAGGAAGTTGACTTGCTGTGGCAAAAACTGACCGAGGGCGGAGAGGAAAGCCAATGTGGCTGGCTCAAGGATCGCTACGGCGTATCCTGGCAGATCGTCCCCACCGCCCTGGGCAGCCTGATCGGCGGTCCCGACCCGGCCGGGGCGCAAAGAGCCGTCCAGGCCATGCTCCAGATGCGCAAACTCGACCTCGCCGCCTTGCAGCGCGCCTACGAGGGAGGCTAACGCCATGAGCAGCGTCCGTTTACTGGTAGGCACGCGCAAAGGCGCGTTCATCTTGACCTCTGATGGGAAACGTAAGAAATGGGACATCCGCGGCCCATACTTTGCCGGCTGGGAGATTTACCACCTGAACGGCTCCCCCGCTGACCCGGACCGGCTGTACGCTTCGCAGTCCACCGGCTGGTTTGGTCAATTGATCCAACGCTCGGATGACGGCGGCCGGACCTGGAACCCGGTGGACAACAAATTCGTCTACGACGGCGTCCCCGGCACGCACCAGTGGTACGACGGCACCCAGCATCCCTGGGAATTCAAGCGTGTCTGGAACCTCCAGCCCTCGCTCACTGACCCGAATGCAGTCTACGCGGGCGTCGAAGATGCGGCCATGTTCCGCACAACCGATGGCGGCCAATCGTGGCATGAACTCCCGGGCCTGCGCGCGGCGAAAGGTCATCTCTGGTCGCCCGGGGCAGGCGGGATGTGCCTGCACACCATCCTTCTCGACCCCTCCAACCCGAATCGCATCTTCGTCGCCATTTCGGCAGCCGGCGCCTTCCGCAGCGACGACGGCGGCCAGACCTGGCTGCCGATCAACGACGGGTTGAAATCCCCCTACGAACTCCCCGACCCGGACGCAGAAGTCGGTCACTGCGTTCACAACATCGCCATGCACCCTGCGCGCCCCGGTGTGTTGTTCATGCAAAAACACTGGGATGTGATGCGCAGCGACAACGCGGGTGATTCGTGGCAGGAAATCAGCGGCAACCTGCCGACCGATTTTGGTTTCCCGATCGCCGTCCACGCCCACGAACCGGAGACTATCTACGTCGTCCCGATCAAAAGCGACTCGGAGCACTATCCGCCTGAAGGCAGGCTGCGCGTTTACCGCAGCCGCAGCGGCGGGAACGAATGGGAAGCGCTGACAGAAGGCCTGCCGCAGCGCGATTGCTACGTCAACGTGCTGCGCAGCGCCCTGGCCGTGGACACGCTCGATTCGTGCGGCATCTACTTCGGCACCACCGGCGGCCAGGTCTACGCTTCCGCCGACTCCGGCGACACCTGGGCAGCCATCGTCCATGATTTACCTGCGGTGCTCTCCGTCGAAGTCCAGACCCTGCCATGATCCGCGTTGTACTCCCCTATCACCTGCGCCAGTTGGCAAATGTCAAAGGTGAAATCGCCATCCAGGTCGAGGGTCCGGTCTCACAGCGTTCGATTTTGGATGCCCTGGAGACCCGCTATCCGATGCTGCGCGGCACAATCCGCAACCACATCACCCAAGAGCGTCGGGCCTTCATCCGCTTTTTCGCCTGCGGTCAGGATTGGTCTCTCATTTCCCCGGACGCGCTCCTGCCTGAAGCAGTCGCAAGCGGAGCGGAGAAATTCATGATTATCGGCGCGATGGCTGGCGGATAGGGGAACTCGATTCAAAAAGGATAAGCAATGTGCAGGAACATCAAAACGCTGTTCAACTTCGATCCGCCCGCTACAGACGCAGAAATTCGGGCTGCAGCCATGCAATTCGTGCGCAAGGTGAGCGGGTTCAATAAACCGTCGCAGGCCAACGAGGCCGCTTTCCTGGCCGCGGTGGACGCCATCGCGGCCATCTCCGGCAACCTGCTGGGAACACTCCAGGCCAACACGCCGCCCAAGGATCGCACGGTGGAAGCCGCCAAAGCGCGGGCGCGCTACGCCCGCCGCCTTGCCAATTGACAAAAACCTTGTGGCCAAAACTACACGCGCAAACAAACGAATCATCCAAAAACCGGACGCGAACCACCCCGCGTCCGGTTTTCGTTCCGGCTGCGCTATAATTCCCCCACAGTTCGATAAACATTCGATCTAGACCAATAGTCCGATCATGACGAACCTGACCTCCCTCCTGGCGCGCGCCTGCGATGCCCGTCTCCCCCTCTTCGACCCACCGCACGAGACCGCCTTCCGGTTGTTCAACGGTTTCCTGGAAGGCTGTCCAGGGTTGGCAATGGATGTTTACGCTTCCACACTGGTTGTCTTCAACCTGGCCGAGCCGCCGGAGGCGCTCGGAGAGGCCATCCATGCCAGCATCGAATTCATTCCTACTCGTCTACCCTGGCTAAAGACAGTGCTCCTGAAAACTCACCACGCCCCCAGGCCAGAGGCGCGGCGCGGCCGTCTGCTGACCGGGTCTGCGCCCGACCGGAAGGTGCATGAACACGGCGTCTGGTACGCGCTGGACCTGACGATGCACCAGGATGCCAGTCTATATTTGGATACACGCAACCTGCGAAAATGGGCGATCGAAAACCTGCGCGGCAAGTCAGCGTTGAATGCCTTCGCCTACACAGGCAGCCTCGGCGTGGCAGCCATGGCCGGAGGCGCGAGCCGCGTCGTCCACCTGGACCTGAACCTGGAGTTCCTCAACCTGGCGAAAACCTCCTACACCTTGAACGGCTTCCCGATTCGCAGGGCGGACTTCATCGCCGGGGATTTCTTTGCCCAGGTCAGCCGGATGAAACGCTCCGGCGCGTGTTTCGACTGCGTCATCCTCGACCCGCCCTTCTTTTCGACCACTCCTCGCGGCCGCCTGGACCTGAACACGGACAGTGCCCGGCTGATCAACAAAGTGCGCCCGCTGGTCAACGACGGCGGCTGGCTGGTGACGGTCAACAATGCCCTGTATGTCAGCGGGAAGGACTATTTGTCCGCGCTGGAGGTCTTGTGCGCCGACGGTTATCTCAAGATCGTTGACCTGATCCCGGTCCCGGAGGACTTCACCGGTTTCGAAGAAACGCGCATCGGCATCCCGGTCACGGACCCGAGTCCGTTCAACCACTCGACAAAGATTGTGGTTCTGGAAGTGCGGCGAAAAACTATTCGACGTGTATAATTCTTCGGGGCGGCTTGAAAAGTGTGACCAAATCATTATAATGATTCATAGTTAGACAGGCTGGACGTTTCATCGGCGCATCCTTTCACCCGGCCCATTCATCGGAGGGATAATTTTTCGCTGGAGGAGACTGCCATGAAATCCAAACTTACATTCGTTGTTGTCAGCATCGCGCTTATCGGCTCCATCCTATCTTGCAACATGCCCCTGCCCTCCGGCGGGCAGGGACCGGCTCCGGGCGGTACGCCTCCGCCGGAATTCGGTCCCGCTGGCGTCTGGATGCCATGCTCGACCGGCATGTTCGGAGGCAATATCACAGCCATTGCCGCCTCGCCTGATTACATCAACGATCGAATTGTCTTCGCGGCCACCATGGGCGCCGGGATATTCAAGTCCACCGACGGCGGCGGCACATGGCAGGCCGCCAATAACGGGATGTGGAACAAACAGGGCATGGCGCTCGCCGTCTCGCCTGATTTTGCCCAGGACCATACCATCTTCACTGGCGGGTTGCATACCGGTGTAATGGTATCCACCGACAGGGGAAATTCCTGGCAGGAGGTAAATAATGGAATAACCCTCAGACATGTCTACACCTTGGCGATGTCGCCGAATTACCCGGATGACCATACCCTCTTCGCAGGTACGGGAGGTGACGGCATTTTCAAGACTGTGGATTCAGGGGCCAATTGGTCTGCGGTGAATGAAGGGATCGGCAACCTCAACATCATTGCCCTGGCTATTTCTCCCACTTATCCCATGGATGGGACGGTCTTCGCGGCAACCAGCGGCGGCATTTACCGCTCCAGCGATGGCGGGGATTCGTGGCAGGCGGTGAACAACGGCGTGACCACGACGGACATCCGCACCCTGGCGCTCTCACCGGGCTTTGCGGACGATCATACGCTCTTTGCCGGAAGCGGCGGCGAGGGGACCTACCTTTCCCGCGACAGCGGTAATACATGGACGCAGGCCGGGCCTCCCGGCATGTATATCAACGCCTTGCTGGTCTCGCCGGATTTCCTCACCGACCAGACCATCTACGCGGGTGAAAGCAGCGTCGGTATTTTCAAATCCACAGATGGCGGGAGTACCTGGAACCGGTCCGACGACGGCATGGGGAATGACCGCCAACCTCTGAGCCTGGCGGCCGCTTCGGATGGCACGCTCTTCGCCGGCATGTACGGCGGAGGCGTGTACAAATCCGGCGATGGCGGCCTATCCTGGAGCCGTTCCACTACCGGCATCACCAACATCTATGCAAGCGCCGTCGCCTCCTCGCCGGATTTCGCCGAGGATCAAACCCTTTTCGCCAGCGCCTCCCTCCAGGGAGTATTCCGCTCCACCGATGGCGGGCGGACGTGGGAAAAGACCGATTCCGGGTTCATCCAGGTGAGAGCCCTGGCGGTCTCCCCGGGCTATGCACAGGACCAGACTGTCTTTGCCGCCAGCGGCCTGAACGGGATCAACAAATCTATTGATGGCGGCATCACCTGGCAATCCGTCAATACCGGCCTGCCGGATCCCGATATGTCCGCCCTTGCCCTTTCTCCTGATTACCCCAACGATCAAATCCTTCTGGCGGGTTCAGGCCGGGGCAGGTTATATAAATCCACCGACGGGGGGAATACATGGCAGGATGTGAATGCCGCTCTCACGGATAATTCCGTGACTGATCTGGTCTTCTCGCCCGATTTCAACGATGACCAGACGGTCTTTGCCGCCTCCTACGGGGGTGGGATCCACATCTCCACCGATGGCGGTGACACCTGGCGCGATGTTTCGGCAACCCTGCCCGGGCTGGCGGCCGTCTCGATTGCGATCTCACCCGACTTCGCCGACGATCAGACGATCTTCGTGGGCGTTGATGACCAGGGCATCTTCAAATCCAACGATGGAGGGAATACCTGGAATGCCGCCAACGTTGGCTTCCCTTACACGAACTATCGCTACCTCGCTCTCCCCCCTTCCTTCGGCAGCGATCAAACCCTCTACGCCGCTTTCTCGGACGTGTATAAATCCAACGACGGAGGCGCAGCCTGGTCTCAGTTTGGAAGTCTGATCTGGACTCGTTATGTCACCGCGCTGGAAGTCTCTGCCGATGGAATGTTCCTTTTTGCCGCCACCGATGGAGAAGGGATATTCTGCATGAAACTGGGCGAGGACTAGAGATCACGCAAGGAAAGATCCTGTGAATAAGGCGACTTATTTCTCACTCACGGTTTTTCTGATCCTCGCTTCAGCCTGTATCGCGCCGGTCTCCCCCTCCGCCGAGCAGACGGAGGAACCGGCGTTTGTCCGCCCGTTGGGGCTGGCCGGTTCGACCTACTACGTCCGCCCCGACGGCGGCTCCTACGCGGAATGCACCGGCCTGGCGGACGCGCCGTATCCCGGTTCGGGTGTCAGCCAGCCCTGCGCCTGGAATCATCCCTTCCAGGCCCTGCCGCCCGATTCCGAGCCGCGCCTCCTCGGCGGGGACACGCTCATCATCAGGGCAGGTTCCTACAAGATGGGCTACGGCGCGCCAGGCGCTGAGAACTGCGACTACGAAGGCTCGTACGGCTGCCACATGTCCCCGGTCCCCTCCGGGCCGGACGCCGGGCACCCGACCCGCATCCAGGGTGCCGGCTGGGAGTCCGGCTGCGCCGCCCCGCCCGAACTGTGGGGCAGCGGCCGTCCGTGGTTCGTCGTCAACCTGACTAGTTCGAGCAATGTCGAGATCGCCTGCCTGGAGATCACCGACCATTCCTCCTGCATCGAAGACCACATCTTCCCGACCGGCGGCTCGGAATATACCTGCCAGCGGGATGCGCCGCCCTATGGCGACTGGGCTGCCATCGGCCTCTACGCCGAGGATTCCGCCAACGTACATCTGGCGGACCTGAACATCCACGGCCTGGCGAACACCGGCATCCAGGCCGGGCGCCTCACCGATTGGATCGTGGAGCGGGTGCGCCTGGCCGGGAACGGCCTGGCCGGCTGGAACGGCGACCTGGTCGGCGACGGGTCGAACTCGGAGAACCACGGCACGTTCATCTTTCGTCACTGGCTCGTGGAGTGGAACGGCTGCGGCGAGACGTATCCCGAGGAAGAGCACCTCGGCTGCTGGGGGCAGGAGGCAGGCGGATACGGCGACGGGGCCGGTTTCGGCGGCACCACAGGCGGGCATTACTTCATCGAGGATTCAGCCTTCCTGCACAACACTTCCGACGGGCTGGACATGCTCTACACCCGCCTGCCCGGCGCTCTCGTAGAGATCCACCGCACCATCGCTGAGGGGAACGACGGCAACCAGATCAAGGTTACGGGCGAGGTCGTCATCGAGAACAGCATCCTCGTCAGCAACTGCGGCTTCTTCCACGATATGCCGTTCTGGAACAACGACGACGATTGCCGCGCCGGCGGCGACGCCCTGGTCTTTGCGCTGAATCCCGGCGGGAAGGCCAGCGTGATCAACTCCACCATCACCGGCGAGGGCGGCTGCCTGGTCATCGCCGAGTGCGCGTTGGACAAAACCTGCAACGGCAGCGAGAAAGTGGTTTTGCGGAATGATATTTTCCAGGGACAGAATGTCTTTTTCAACCCTGACGAAGATGCCTGCTTTGCATGGTACGACGATGAAACCTCTCCCCCGATGCCGTCCAATCCTTTTATCGTGGAGTATTCGCTCATCACAGGCGTCCGCTTCGGCAACGTGACCCCCTGCCCGGGTCCGCACAACATGTGTGATGTGTTTTCCGGCTTGCTGGACATCTCCATTAACGCCTTCGATGCGCACCTGCGGCCGGACAGCCCGGCCATCAACGCCGGGACAGCCGACGGCGCGCCGGCTGACGATTTTGACAGCCATCCACGCGATGCCCCACCCG
>JBFMCM010000145.1:0-15829 GCA_040754355.1 Chloroflexota bacterium
TGCTTGTGTTGGGGCGGTCAGGGTGATGGAAAGATCTACTTCATCTCCCGGCTCTACGGTTTCGGGGAAGTAGGCCGGGGCAGGCGGGGTGAAGATGCCGTTTTTACCGGTATCGGAGACGTAACTAAAGATGATGCGGTAATCGGTCGTCCAGGTGCAGGGACCGAGGTTCTTGAACCGCCAGGTCTTGACGAATGTAGTTCCCGCGGGTACTTCGGAATAGTCGGGGTAGGTGACATCGTCAATGAACTGGGCATTGTCACATGCATTTCCCTGGGTGGCTTGCGGGGATTGTAGAGGGATGGGCGTATTCGTGACCCCGCCCGGGGTAAAGGTGTTGGTGATGAGCGGGGTATTCGTGGGACCCTGCTGGGTGGGAGTGGCGGCCAGGGTTGGCGTTGCAGAGGGGGTCAGTTGTGCTGCCAATGCCGTCTCGGACTGGGCAGCGTTCATGGTCTCGGCGGCTTGGGTGTAGAAGTCCTCCGGGCTGGTATTGGCTTCGTTCAGGTTGCAGGCCGAAAGCACGAGCAGGAGCAGGGCAGGTAAAGCCCAAAAAAGTTTGTACGAACGTGACATCCTTTTCTCCATTTCCTCGATGCGCAGAATTTTCTTGGGAAACTGCGGAATCGCCTTGTTTTTCATTATAACAGAATCGATTTCAGCGAATTTCGTCTTTTAGAGAGTGTTGGGAGAATAGCCACAGATGAACGCGGATAAACGCTGATGCCTGATATTCAAGTCGGAGGTTTTAAACCCAGAGTCATAAAGACCTTCATCAATAAATCTGTGTCCATCTGTGTTTATCTGTGGCGAGTTAGGATTTTAAACACTCGCTTGCATATTCAAACGTTGCAGGGGGGCGCTGCGCCATCCCCCAAAGGTCACAAACAGTTCAAGGGGCCAGGATGCGCAGGATCTCGGCGGATTGTTCGGCTGTGGCCGGGTGGGGGAGTCCATCTATGATGACCACCGGGAACCAGTCGTAGGAGAGCATTCCATTTTGGTCAAGGACGAGGCGCAGGATGGCTGAACGGTTTTCGGGCATATCGAAGTCATCGAAGACGAAGTTGCCCAGGCTGTAGGCGATCAACGCCCCGTGGTAAATCTCCACATGCTGGAGGAGGTGCGGGTGCGAACCGATAACGGCCGAGGCGCCCGCCTTAATGGCAGCGACGGCCACGTCACGCTGAAACTGGACTGGCATTTCCATGCCTTCATAACCGAAGTGCATGAAAACGATGACCACGTCGGCCTGCTGCCTGGCAGAGGCGACATCTGCCTGGATATCTTCGGCGATAGCCCAGGCGATGCCGGGCAGGGCGTCGGTGGCGAGCCAGTCGCGCGTATCGAAGCCGATGTTTTCCCTGGCGACGTCCACGTAGGAAAGAAAAGCCAGGCGCAGGCCGTTCTTCTCGACGAAGAGGGGACCCGCAGCCTGCACGCCGACCCCAATGCCCACGGTGGCAATGCCTTGTTGGCCCAGGAGTTGCAGGGTCTGTGCCAGGCCTTCCTGTCCGTAGTCGAGGGCGTGGTTGTTGCCCAGGACAGCGATGTCGAATCCGGCCAGACCGAGCGCTTGCGCGCTGAGCGGCGGGGCGGCAAAGGTGAAGGATTTCGGCACCGGCTGGCCCTGGTCGGTGATGGCGCATTCCAGATTACCGGCCAGGATGTCGGCAGTGGAAAGGATTTCCTGAACGTTGGCGAAGACGATACCGGGACCCGCTTCCAGGATGCGCTCGCCGACAGTGCGGGCCAGCATGATGTCGCCGACGGCCATCAGTGCCACCGGGGACGGTTCCGGGCTGGGGGACGCCGTTGGGGTGAGAGTGGAGGTGGAGGTAAGCGTGGGAGTCTCGGAGGAAGTCGGGCTGGGCGTGACCGTTGGCGGGTCTGGGGTGGTTGGGGTGGGATGGATGCCGCCCGGTGAGGACGATGAATTGGTCGCCGCAGAACAAGCAGCCGAGGCGAACAGGACGAGAAAGGTCAGGAGCCGCTGAACAGGTCTCATAGAGCCGTTCTTATAACACAAGATTGCCAATCCGGGGATGGGTTTCAGCCGGACCCTCCCGCAGGTTTATAAAATAGGTCAGTCACAGACGCAGACAAGCCATTGTGATTTGCCCGTCCTGCTGGTGGCCTCTGAAACCTGCAGGAGGGCAGTTACCAGCCCCATCACATGCTAACTCGCCTGCGCGGCCAGAATTTCCACAAGCCCATCCCCAGGGCTGCACCGGAAACATCAACCAGGAGATCATAGAGTTCGGGAAGAGGGCCGGGCCATATTCCAGCCGCCAGGAGTTGCAAGGTTTTGTGCAGGCAGCCGACCAGAAAGATCACGCCAGCCAGCGAGAGAAAATGTTTGGCAGAAATGGGCTTGATCCCAATTGCCAGCAGGAAACCCAGCACGGCATACAGCACAGCATGCATCAGGAGGTGCATCCAGCCGGGAGCAAAGACGGCATTGAAGACCTTGCCCAAGGCAGGCCAAAGGCTGCCAAGAAAGGCCATCGGGAAGAGGATGCCGATGAGCCAGAGCAGGATCAGGGTCCGAAGAGCGGGGCGGCGCATGAGAAAAAAAGCCGGGGCGCTGGAGGGCGTCCCGGTACAAGTATCAGGGAACGTTCATTCTTCCGGGTGAGCGCCGGCCATCCATAGGCCGAGTTGTTCGCGGGTCACTTTGGCCGCGTCCACCGTGGTGACAATCTGGCCGCGGTACATGACGGCAATGCGGTCGGAGAGCGCCAAGATCTCGTCCAGTTCGGCGGAGACGAGCAGGACGCCGATGCCGCGGTCGCGCATGGCAACGATTTCCTTGTGAATGTATTCGATGGAGCCAACGTCCAGGCCGCGGGTGGGCTGGTTGGCTATCAGCAGTTTGATGCCGCGGCTGAGTTCGCGCGCCACGATGACCTTTTGCTGGTTGCCGCCCGAAAGTTTCTTGACCGGGACATAAGGGGAGGGCGTGCGCACATCGAAATCCTCGACGAGTTTGCGGGCGTTCTTGTCAATAGCCTCCGGCATCATCCAGCCCCAGACGCCATACGGGTGCTTGTAATAAGTATTTAGCACCATGTTGTCAGCCACCGGGTAGGGGAGCACCAAGCCATGCCGCTGGCGGTCTTCGGGGATGTGGGCCATCCCGGTCTCGGTGATGGGACGCGGCGGCTTGCCGGTCATATCTTTTCCGGAGAACCACATCTTTCCGCTGGTCACGGACCTCAGACCTGTCAGCGCTTCGACGAGTTCGGTCTGGCCGTTACCCTGCACCCCGGCGATGCCGAGGATTTCCCCGGCGCGGACGTGGAAGCCAATCCCACGCACGGTTTCCAGCCCGCGCATGTCGCGGACCCTCAGCCCTTCGATTTTCAGGATCTCTTCAGCAGGTTTGGCAATATCCTTATCCACCTTGAGGATAACCTCGCGCCCGACCATCATGGTGGCCAGTTTCTGCTCGCTGGTCTCCTTGGGTGTGGTGGTGCCGACCACCTTCCCGTCGCGCATCACGGTGATGCGGTCGGCGATGGCGAGGACTTCCTTCAACTTGTGGGTAATGAAGATAACCGAGACCCCCTGCTGGGTGAGTTCGCGGATGATGCGGAAGAGGTCATCCGCCTCCTGGGGGGTGAGGACGGCGGTCGGCTCGTCAAGAATCAGGATATTGGCATGGCGATACAGGGTCTTGATGATCTCGACGCGCTGCTGTACACCGACAGGCAATTGACCGACCAGGGCTGTGGGATCCACATCCAAGCCGTATTGTTTGGAGAGTTCGCGCACACGATTCACAACGGTTTTTCGGTCAAGAATCCCGCCGCCGTTATCAACAACCAGGGTATGAACAAGTTTATCGTGGAGCGCCTGTTTTTTGGCTGTAAAGGCTGCCATGATATATCCAGCCGCAAGGGGCAACCCGGATAATATCTTGGCTAGGAAGCGAAGAGTTGCCACTTTGAAGGAGAGTCGTTCTCCTTTTTCGTTCGTTACAATCAAACCAAAGGCTTGCTTTCCCAAGGTGGCTTGTTTCGATGAACTTTCAAATCCTGCAAAATACAGCCAGGCAAGAGCACCGCTCAAAATCGGGAGAAGAACGAGGCGGAGCAGCGGGACTCCGAGGAGATTGAGTAAAAACTCAAACAGGAAAAAGACCGTGGTCAATAACAGAGAATCAATGAATAAGGCGTAAAACCGTCTCCAAAACCCGGCATTGATCCCCGTACCTTCATCCCCCAGCATGATGTTCTCGGCCACCGTGAAGACCGGGATGAGCATGAAGTGCTGGTGCACCATGCCGATGCCCGCGCCGATGGAGTCCTTGGGCGAATGGATGGCAATCGCCTGTCCATTGATATGTATCTCCCCGGCCTCCTGTTTATACAGGCCGTAGATAATATTCATCAGCGTCGTTTTGCCGGCACCGTTTTCACCCAGCAGGGCGTGAACCTCACCGTGACGAAGGTCGAAGTCTACTTTGTCATTGGCAAGCACGCCAGGAAATTGCTTGGTGATACCTTTTGCTTCGAGAACAATGTCTTTTTGGGGCATGGCGGCTTCCTATTTCTCGTACGGCTGGCCGTCAGCGGCAGGTGGGACGGTTTTACCGATGATTCCAGTCAAGATGATCATTGTCAGGAGGTATGGAGCCAGGCCGACCACGTAGGAGATTTGCAGAAAGGCGAACTGCGGTGGAATCAAATCTCGGAAATATTGTAATTTTATCTGCAATGCCTGGGCAGCACCAAATACCAATGCCGCGGCCCAGGCGCCGAAGGGCGTCCAATTACCGAAGATCATGGCTGCCAGCGATATGAAGCCGCGTCCGTTTGTCATTAACGGCTCGAAGGATGGAACAGATTCAAGTGTGAAATATGCCCCACCCAATCCGGCCAGTATACCTCCGATGAACACATTGATATACCGCATCCGCTCGACATTGATGCCAACTGTGTCCGCGGCGCGCGGATGTTCACCAACGGCCCTTGTCCGAAGGCCCCAGCGAGTCTTGAACAAGACGAAATGTACAACAATGACCAGGATGATGGCTGCCCAGGTAATCAATTGCTGGTCGAAAATGCGCCCAAATACAGGGATATCAGAAAGCAGGGGAATAGATAGGCGCGGTAACACGCCAGGGGCATGTGGGACACTGCCGCCAAAAATGCTGTTCTTTTCGAAGAACAGTTGCCGGTTCAGAAAACCTGTGATTCCGACTGCGAGAATGTTGATGACAGTGCCTCCGATGATTTGATCTACTTTGTATGTCACAGAGAGGACAGCATGCAAGAGTGCCATCAGGCCGCCGCTGAGCATCCCAACTGCGACGCCGGTGAACAGGCATGGTAAGGGCGATATGTTCAAGATAGCGCTCATGTAAATCGCGCCGAGCCAGCCGAAGAAGGCTGAAGTCAACATCATCCCCTCAATGCCAATATTGACCACTCCGGCCCGTTCGCAGAAAATGCCGGAGAGCGCGCCCAATGTCAAAGGTGTAGCAACTGCGATGGTTGTGGCCAACATGCTGGTAATGATAACAAGCGGCGATGAAGCCGTATATCCAACCATCACAACAACACTAAACAGGATCGCAATGATAAGGGCAATAAAACCGAAGCGTTTCCAATCCATGGATATTCTCCTAACCTCCCCAGCCGCGTGTCAATACAACGCGTTCGCCTTTGACACGAATACGGTATATGAAGCGGATAATCGCGTCTGCGGCGACGAACAACAAGATAAGGGCCTGGATAACAGAAATGATATCCACCGGAATTTGTGTCAGGAATTGCATCCGGGTGGCGCCGTTCCGCATGGCGGCGAATAGAATTGCAGCCAAGACAACACCCAGTGGGTGGGTTTTGCCTAGTAAAGCAATCGCAATCGCATCGAAGCCATACCCGATCGAAAATCCCAACTCATGACGGTGGTTCAATCCAGTAACCTCTATTGCCCCTGCCAGACCAGCCAGCGCCCCTGAAAATGCCATGGTCAGAATGATGGTCCGTTTGACGTTGATCCCTGCGTATTTGGCCGCATCAGGGTTGCTGCCCACCGTGCGGATCTCGAAGCCCAGGGTCGTCTTCCACAGAACCAGCCAAACAAAGACTGCAATCAATAAGGCGAGGATAAAACCCCAGTGAACACGAAGGCCTTCGAAAATCTGGGGGATATACGCGCTCTCGGCGATTGGCGGTGTCCGTGCTGAAACACTTGTGAGAGTAGGGTCCTGCATGGGACCATTGAGCAGGAAACTGGTCATGTTGAGGGCGATGTAATTCATCATGATCGTATTGATGACTTCGTGCCCGCCCGTAAAAGCCTTCAATACACCTGGAATGGCCGCCCACAATGCACCAGCCAGCAATCCGGCACCAACAGCCAAAGGAACGTGAATAACAGCAGGAATATCATGTCCTACCCAATCCGGCAGGGCAAATCCGATCAATGCCCCGGCCACTGCCCCAAAGGCCAGTTGCCCTTCCGCACCAATATTGAAAAGGCCGCCTTTGAAGGCCAGCGCAACAGCCAACCCAGCGAAAATGTAGGGCGTGGCCCATACGGCCGTTTCACTTAAGCCTTTAGGAGAACCGAATGCACCCTGGAACAATCCGGCGTAAGCGAGGAAAGGATTACCCCCCGACAGCGCAATGATCACACCTCCTATTACCACTGCTGTGAGAACCGCTAGAAACGGCACTAATAATGACGATATGCTGCCCTCTGCGAGATTTTTCAACCATTTTCTTCCCTCTTTTTCCGGCATTCCGTCTCTCCTAAATTTAACTGCGCATTTATGTCAAAGGGGAAAGAGATTTCTCTCTTTCCCCTTTTTATTGCATTACGAGAAGGTTTTACTATTCGGCTGGCTTAGTTTCCGAGACGCCGGTCAGGATGCTGCCATCCAGGAGACCCGCCAGGATCTCTTCCATCTTGGCCTTGACATCATCGGGCACTTGATCTTCGAGGTCGTGGTAGGGAGCGTAACCAATCACACCGTAGTAGTTACCGCCACCGGGGAAAGTGCCTCCCACCGCCATAGTGATCAGATCATAGACGCCTGGCTTGACTTGCTTCATAGCGCTGGTAAGCATAAACGGCTGCGCCTCGACCAGCTCATAGTACTGGTCCTTGTCAACGCCGATGCCATAGACGCCACGTGCCGCCGCTTCGATGACAGCGCCGTTGCCGGTCTTGCCGCCGATGCCAAAGATGACATCCACACCCTGGTCAATCATCGAGTCAGCGGTGGTCTTGCCCCATTCAGGGTCGGTAAAGGTTTTGTCGAAGCCGACATCACTGTGGTAAATGACGGTGACCTCGGTGGTCGTGCCCATCTCAGCATCAATGTAAGCCGCGCCGGCGCGATAGCCTTCGCCGAAGCGCCAGACGGGCGGGATGAGATCGGTACCAGCCACACCGCCGAGTTTATGGGTCTGGCTCATCATGGCGCCCAGGGCGCCCACCAGGAAGCCGCTCTGGTCTTCGTGATAGATCAGGCCGCAGAAATTGGCAGGAACTGGAGCATCCGCTGCCAGGAAGTCTCCATAGGGTTGATCTACGCCGATGAAGAGGACATTGGGGTAGAGCGCCGCGGCCTCGGTGGTGGCAAAGCCAAGGTTCCAACCGCTTGTCACGATGACGTCATAGCCCTCATCCGCGAAGGTGGCGAGGTTCTTGCCGTAATCCTTCGAATCGGTTGTTTCGATGTACTGTACCCAATCTGCCAGGCCTTCATCCTTTGCCTGCAGCAAGGCTTCCCAGGAAGACTGGTTGAAGGACTTATCATCCACCTTGCCCACATCTGTCACCAGCCCAATGCAGACAACATCCGGCAGAGTGCAATCGGGGGCGGTCGGGGTGCAGGCCGGCATGAGCATGGCGGCCAGCACAAGTGCAGTAATTACAACATACAGCTTTTTCATACTTTCTTCTCCTCTAGTTTATGATATGGACGAAATATCGAACGGACCTGAAGAAGTGAACACTGTTTGTGCAGGCAAACACCTCCTCCTGGAACGGGTAGAATACAAAACCCTGTCCAAATTAGTATACAGCCTCTTGAATCTTTTCGCAAGACCGTGTTTGGAAAATAAGACTGGCGGGACTCACGATTCTGACAGACGAAAGTCACCAATTCGCTGCGTACCGGACCCGGGTCCTGCCTGCCGCTATGCAGATGTTTTTGCTTCCCCTCGGCGGACGCCCATCATCAGCAGCAATGCCAGCAGCATGAAGAGCGGCGCCACCAGCATGATATTGTTGTAATCCTTGCCTGTCAATTGAACGATCCAGCCATTGATGTTCGGGCCGGCGATGGCTGCCAGCGTGGAGAAGAGATAATACAGGCCGGTATATGTGCCGATGCGGGCGTCCTCGACCATGTCCACTACCATCGGCAGAGAGTTGATGTTGATGAGCGACCAGGCAATGCCGGCTGTCATAAGGAACAGGCTGATGACCGGGATGGCGCCAAGCACGGGCAGCCGGGTCAGTTGGACGGTAAGCGTCTCCGGGGGCAGGAAAAACATGGCGGCGATCAATACGCCGAGCAGGGCAATGCCGACCATGATGGTGCGCCGGCGGCCAAACTTCCCGCCGATGAAGCCGGAGACCAGAGCGAACAATACAAAGAGCAGGGAAAGATGCCCGAGCAGGCGCGCCCCGTCGGCTTCGTCCATGCCCAGGTGGTTGATGGCGTAGAGGGTGAAAAAGGCCTCGATGGCATTGTAGCCCACGAACCAGGCGAAGATGGCCAGGAAGAGGCGCAGGGCGCTTTTATCACGTGCCTGGATGGGTTCGCGTGCCATGTAGTACGCGTAGAAGCCGATGAACCAGATGAGTATCAGGACGACGCCCAGGCCAACGAAAGCCGGTATGCCGATCTCCGCGCCGATCGTCCGCGCCTCAGGCACCAGCAGGGTGAGGATTGCCCCGGCCGCGACTACGGCCAGCAGGCTGAGCAGTAAAACCGACAAGTGCTCCGCCATAAATTTGAAGAAACCCGAAAAGGTATTGACTGGCGCTTCGGCGCGCATCTCTAGTTCTTTCGGCTCCTTAATGAAGATAAGCACCAGCAAGGCAGCCACGATGACCAACCCGGAACCAAGCCAGAAGGGGAAAGCCGGGTTCATCTTGTAAAGCGCAGAGCCGCCCAGGAATGAAATGATGGCGCCAATGCCGCCCATGAAGTTGATGATGCCGTTGGCCTGTGAACGCTTGGGGGAGGGGGTGATATCCGGCATGAGCGCCACAACCGGTGTGCGCCAGAAGGCCATGCTCAGGATGAGCGTGGTGGTGCAGGCCACGAACAAGGGCAGGACGGACGCCAGGGGAATCAAGCCGAAGACGAAGGCCCCAATCGGCGCGCCGATGACGATGAATGGCATGCGCCGCCCGATCTTCGTCCGTATCCGATCTGACCAGGCGCCGACCGGCGGTTGGATGAACAGGGCGGCGATGTTGTCCAAGGTCATGAAGAAGCCAATGAAAGCCGGTTCCAGACCGAATTTGTTGGCCAGGAAGATCGGCACGAAGGCGTTGTAAACCCCCCAGATGACGCTGACGCCGAAGAAACCAAAACCGAGCAGGAAGATCTTGCCGTAGTTGAACTTCATGGTGCATCTCCTTTTGGGTTGAGTGTTTCCAGATACTTCAGGTCTGGCTTGCTGAGTTGTGCATGGGCGAGCATCTCGGGGCGGCGTTGATACGTGCGCAACAGCGACTGTTCGCGGCGCCAACGGGCGATTTGGGCATGGTTGCCGGAGAGCAAAACATCAGGGACTTTCCAGCCGCGGAAGTCGGGCGGACGGGTGTAGTGCGGATATTCCAGCAGGCCGGAGGCATGGGAATCGTCTGCGGCCCCCTCCGGGTCACCCAGCACGCCGGGCAGGAGGCGGGTGACAGCGTCTATCAGGATGAGTGCTGGCAGTTCGCCGCCGGTCAGCACGAAGTCGCCAATGGAGATTTCATCGCTCACAAGATGTTCGCGAATGCGCTCGTCCACGCCTTCATACCGCCCGCAAATCAAGGCCAGGCGCGGCTGCCGGGACAATTCGAAGGCGGTGGCCTGGTCGAAGACGCGTCCCTGCGGAGTCAGCAGAATGATGGGGCAGCCGGCTCGAGGTCCAAGAACCGATTCGACCGCGGCAAAGACCGGCTCCGGCTTCATGACCATGCCGCCGCCTCCGCCGTAGGGCACATCGTCGGTAACATGGTGCTTATCAGAAGCCCAGTCGCGGATGTTATGGACGCGCACATCCACCCTGCCGCTCTGGCGGGCGCGTTGAAGTATGCTGCTTTCTAGATAGGGGGGGAAAACTTCGGGCAGGAGCGTGAAAACGTCAAACTCCATGCGCCCATTCTAGTCGAGGGGGAGAGGTCTGGCAAGAGGAAAAGCGCTGTTTACACGGCCCGAACTGAAAGGCTTTCGACGCGGGCGGGGCTCTAATGGTGGCTTTGGCCAGGCCATAGTCTCTCCTCGCCTGCCCAGACGATCACATCATGAAACGAAACCGCCATGTAAAAGGGATATCCGGTATATTCTGTTTCCGTGACGAACTCCACCGCAAGTGTACTTTCGTTTCCTTCGATCGGGGTCAATTCGAAAGATTCAGCCTTCACCTCTATGTCGCACACGCCGGCAATACACCATCCGCCCAGAGGGGGGAAGAAAAACATGAGACCTGCCAGACCGCGCCGGTCTTCTATGACGTGAAGGGAAATTGGATGTGCGCGGTCGTCGCTTGCCAGGGATTGGACGCGCACGTTCGCTCGATAGGTCTGGCCAGGCTCGTATTCATCCCTTTCTTCGCCATTTTGATCCCACCATGTCTCGATAACGCGAATTGGAGGCAGGTACAGGGGTGCATCGCTATATGGCTGGACTCTCTGGCTATCGAATGTCAGGCAGGCCAGAACCGCGGCTGGAGAATCCTGCCCCTCGTACGAGATCCATGTGTAACCGGAGGGAACGAAAGGCAGGGAAAACCGGTAAGGTTCATTGACGAAATCTCCGGGTGAACGAGCCGCGTCGTCACCATACAGGGATTGCAATACCACCTGTTCTTGACAGGTTTCGGCCAGCAGGACCGAATATATTTGCCCCTTTTCAGGTTGCCGGAATTCAAGAATCTGGGCGCATAATTGGCCAACCGCCTGCTGCCCGCGTGCCAGCCCTGCCTCGAATTCGGCCTGCAGCGACTGCCCGGCGGTGTATCCGTCTGGCGGAAGGACCCATTGGATGTGCGCCTCCGGCAGCGGAGTTACTCCTTCCTGCCCGGAGAGCGGACGGTTGCTCAGGCTGGCAGCCAGGATCTCCCCCTCTGCGGTGGCGCTTTCCGCAAAGATGTTATAGGCAGCGTACCCTTCCGGCACTTCACCAACATCGAACGAAACATTTAGCCAACAATCAGACCCGGAGGGGATGGAGGGGGCGTCACACTCAGCAGCCTTTTCGGCGAGAAGGCTGCCCGCCTCATCATACAACTCTACCTGTATTCGCCCGCTCTCGAACCAGGTATCGCTGAAATTCAAGAGCCGGACCTGGAAAAACAGTCCGCCGTCAACATATTCGACATATGCATCAAGAACCATTCCCAGGAGGGACTCCGGCTGCGCCGGCGCGGTCGGCGACGGCAGCGGGGGGCAAACGAATGGCGCTGCTGAGGACGGCTGGAACAGGGAACAACTGCTGCACAAAGCCAGGAAAAGGATACAAGGCGCAAGACGCTCTTTAAATGCAAAACAAGGGCTGCGGCGTCGTCTGGCACACATAAGGCACCTCCTTAGGCATACGGGGAAAAATTCCCCGGCCAACAAAGAGAAACGCGCGCAAAGCCCTTGTTTAGGTTTTTTCTCTGCAGATGGGTTATTTTGATTAGTATAACCTGAAGTTCCCCTGATTTCAAGAAATCTGTCACCCTTCGCACGCTCTCCACAAGTTGGGGCAGACGACCAGTCTTGTCATTTAGTGCATGCCCAATCCAATCACTCTCCTGCTTATAAAGACACTGAGCAGCCGTAAGACTGCTCCGTGCTGCGAGATGGGAAATCGCTTACTTGTTATCTATTCTGGTCGTCTGCGACGCGGAAATCGACGTAGCGATAGATGCGCGTCAGGTAGGCGTCGTACAACCGGGCGAAGGCATTTTCGTCACCTGCCTAGGCCTGGCGGACCAACTCCTGCTCGCCTGCAACCGGATCCGATGCGGCGTTTTCGAGAGACTTCATATCTCTGATATTATAACGAATGGGAAAGCACAAGCGTTATGAGGGGGGAACATCGCGCTGGAGCGCGAAATTCTCCAATTTCATGCGCCTATTCCACCTGAGAGCAAGTTGTCTGACAAGTGGGGGTTGACGCCCGTTTGAGGGGGATGGTAAGATGACTGCATGTATCTCAGAGGCTCAAAATGGAATATGCGCCAGAAACGACGGCGGGTGAACTGGTTCCTCGTCATCGTGCTGGTTGTCTTGATCATCATTGTCAGTTACGTGGACCGTTTCATCATCCCGACGGTCGAGTCGCCATTTATCCCAACCCCCACCGCCACGCGCGAACCCGAATCGTACATCTCGGAGGCAGAGGGACTGGTCGCTGAGGGCAAGTTCATCCAGGCGATTGAGGTGTACAACGAGGCCATCCGCCTCGACCCGGACAATGCTGCCCTGTACATCGCCATCGCGCAAGCCCAGGTCTTTGCCGGGCGCTACGACGAGGCGGTGGTGAGCGCTAGCAACGCCCAGTTGCTCAACCCGGATAATTCGATGGCCTATGCGGTGCGCGGCTGGGCCCTCACCCGCCGCGGCGACCTGGAGGAGGCCGACACGGTCATCCAGGAAGCCATACGCCTGGATCCTACCAATGGCATCGCCCATGCTTATTACGCCATCCTGCTGGGAAACATGTTCGAGCAGGAAGTCGGTCCCTATGTGGACCCGATCGAGCCGGCGATCGAGGAGTCCAACACGGCCATGGCGTTGGCCTCCGATAGGTTGGAGGCGCGCTGGGCGCGCGGGTACATTTTGCTTATTACCGGGAATCTTGAACTGGCCATTCAGCAATATCAGGCTGCCATCGAGATCAATCCCAATGTCTCTCAAATCCACCTGGAGTTGGGGGTGGTTTATCGCTCACTCGATTTGATTGACGAGGCTGTGCAGGAATATACCCTTGCCAACACACTTAATCCCTCCGATCCCTTGCCAGACCTGTATAGTTCGCGCGCTCTGGCTGCTGTGGGAAGGTACAGTCAGGCGGTTCAATATGCCGAGGATGCTGTCATGGATGCTCCCACTGATCCATATCTGCGCGGGAATTGGGCTTATATGTTATATGAGTTAAATGACTGGACGGCTGCCGATGTGCAATTCTCCCTGGCAATTTATGGCGGCCAGAGCGAAGACGGACAAACCATCACACCTTTGCCCATCAGCGGCGATGTCTGGGTTTCGCGCTACTACTATACCTACGCAATTGTCCTGGCGCTTTTGGACCGCTGTGGAGATATGCTTTCCCTCACCCAAGTGATCCTGGCGGCTTTGCCTGCAGACGAATTCGCCGTTTACAACTCCGAGTATGCTCGCAGCCTGTGCGAGAACAATACATCCAATCCGACGGCCATACCAACAGTTTCACCTACGTCTACCCCATGAAAGTGACCCGCCGCCGCGCGCTCTTCTATCAGCGCCGGTATAGCAACCTTTATCGGTTTTTCGGACTCCTCGCCCTGGTCATCGTCGGGATCTACTTTGCCACCGGCCTGGACTCCGGAACTGTCCGCAATCCATTTGCCCCGACTCCCACCTCCACCCGCACATCCGATTCGCTGGAACTCGAGGGCCAGGCCTTCTTCGAGGCTGGCAATCTGAATGCGGCCATCACTGCCTACCAGGAAGCGACCAGTGTGGCCCCGGGCAATGCCTCTGCCTGGGCGGAGCTGGCGCGCATCCAGGCCTACTCTTCCCGCTTATTGGCCTCCGAAGCCGATCAACTGACCCGTCTTGAGGAAGCCCTCGCCTCTGCCGAACAGGCGGTGGCCCTGGCTCCCGAAGACGGGCGGGTATTGGCCATCCATGCCTTTGTGCTGGATTGGTATGGGACGCATCCGCAGGTGGAGGATAAACAAGCGCAACTCAACCTCGCCGAGCAGCAGGCTTTGCGGGCCCTTTCCATCAATTCCAACGATGCTCTGGCGCTGGCTTTCTTTGCTGAAATTCTGATTGACCAACAAAAGTGGACTCAAGCAGAGCAATACATTCAACAAGCGCTCCAACGAGGCCCGGAGTTGATGGACGTGCACCGCGTCTATGCTTATTACCTCGAGTCCACCTTGAATTACAACCAGGCCATCGAAGAATACCAGGCTGCGTTGGAGATCAATCCCAACCTGACTTTCCTTTACATCTCCATCGGGCAAAACTACCGCGCCCTGGCCTTCCGCAGCAACATCCCGGCCCAGCAGAAACGACTCTATGAACAGGCCCTGGAGTACTTTGCCCAGGCCAGCCTCCTGAATGAGCAGTTGAAGATTCAGGACCCTCTGCCTTACGTTGCCATTGCCAAAACTTATGCCCAGATGGGTGAATTCTTTGCGGCCGCCCGCAATGCCATCAAAGCAGTGGATATCGAGCCGGATAATGCCTCCCTTTACGGACAATTGGGCAACATCTACAAACGCGGCCGCAACTACGAAACATCCATTATTGCCCTCAAATGTGCTGTGCGCGGCTGCACCCCAGCCGAATCTTGCGAAGCGCGCGGCGGGTGTGAGGAAGGGGATCCAGGTACCACGGTCATTGGACTGCCGCTCACACCTGAAAGCGCCACGTATTATCTCGATTATGGCTCGGTGCTGGCGGCTTTCAGCCCCAAGTATCCAACCTATTGTGATGACGCGGTGGACGTGTTGACCCAGTTGATCAATGTCTACGGTGACGACCCAACCGTCCGCATCAATGCCGAGGATGGTCTTGCCATCTGTGAATCGGTGTCCGCCTCGCAGACGCAGACCCCGACATTTTATCCGACCACCACCCTGCCTCCCACGCCTACGCCTTGATTTGTCGAGAAGGCACGGGGGTAAAGGAATGTCAGAATTTCGTTAATTCTCTTACTTCCCCCTTGACTCCTCTCTAAAATCCATGTATCATCAGATTAGCACTCGCAAGGCAGGAGTGCTAAAAAACTGCTATCACCCTATACAGGAGGCGAATATGGCACTTAATCTTAAACCCCTCGGCAGCCGTGTCGTGGTCGAACCCATCGAACAGGAAGAGATCACTGCGGGCGGCATTGTGCTCCCCGAAACGGCCAAGGAAAAACCCCAGCAGGGCAACGTGCTGGCTATCGGTCCCGGCGACCGCGACGAGAACGGCAAACGCATCCCCATGGATGTAGCCGTCGGCGACAAGGTTTTGTTCGCCAAGTATTCTGGCACAGAGGTGCCGATTAGGATCGGCGAGAAGAAACTGCTCATCCTGCGCGAGAGCGACATCCTCGCCATCATCAGTAAATAACCAGATTATTGGAGGAATGAATTATGGCAGCCAAACAACTCGTTTTTTCCGAAGACGCCCGCCGGCGCTTGCAGCAAGGTATTGACATTGTCGCCAACGCCGTCGCCACCACCCTGGGGCCCAAGGGCCGCAACGTAGCCCTCGACCGCAAGTTCGGCTCCCCCACCATCACCCATGACGGCGTGACCGTGGCCAAGGAAATCGAACTGGAAGACCCGTTCGCCAACATGGGCGCGCAACTGCTCAAAGAAGCCGCCACCAAGACCAACGACATCGCCGGCGACGGCACCACCACTTCCACCGTCCTGGCGCACGCTAT
>JBFMCM010000146.1:0-8417 GCA_040754355.1 Chloroflexota bacterium
GGCACCATGACCGGCAGTCTGTTCTGCATGGCGGTCTGGATATAAGCCGGGATGAATTTGGGGTGGGCGACCGTGCCCATGTGCGTGTCCATGTGGGTGGCGTCCACGCCCCATTCGAGCGCCTTGCGGACCTGTGTCTGGAGTTCCGCCATGACGGCATCTGCGTCTCCATGGGACTGTGCCTCCGCAGCGGTGCGCCAGAAGAAGCCATCCTCATCCACCATGCCGGTGGCCGGATCGAGGCTCGAGAGCGGACGCCAGCGGTAGGTATCCCACTCGGCGGTCAGGGTGGCATGGATGCCCATGTCCACACCGAGATGGGTGCGGCAGTACTCAGCCGCGGGCGCCGCCCACGGACAGGGCATCATGATGGCGCCGGAGGAAATCGTGCCGTTTTCCCACAGGTCGGCATAGGCCTGGACGGAGGCCTGGCACATGCCGATGTCGTCGGTGTGAATGATTGCGAGACGGTCGTTGTTTGAGTAGTTCAACTTTTTTAGCAAGGGATTTGGATTCATGTGGATTCTCCTATGAAAAAGAAAGCAATGGGTGTCGTGGGACGAGTGACGGGGGACGCGGGACGGTCATTTACCATGTCCTCGCTCGAGGCGGAGAATGGTGTTGGTGAGGCCACCGATGATGTGATCGAGTGTGGCGGTGCGCTTGGAAATCAGATCGGCAGGAAGGAGATATTTGAGTCGTTCATAGCGGCCCTTGCTCTCCCGTGCTTCCCCGCGGGCGATGCGCAAGTGCTGAGGATATTCTTTGCCAAAACCGCGCCCATAGCCTTCTTCGATGTTAGCGCAGATCGAGTCTAGGCTTCTGACTAACTGCTTTACCAATTCCCTGCCGCGATAATCTTTTCCGAGAATTTCCGAATCTGTCCAGAAATCAGTGAACAATTGTCGGGCGATTTTATAGATTTCAAAATTCTCCAGCCGATCATTCTCTCCTGCCATAGGTCATCCTTTCTCTTAGCCGACTCTCGTCACTCGTCACACGTCCCTTGTCACTTGAAAAATTGCGGCAAGTATTCCTTGTTCGTTTCCAACATATCGTCAAGCACTTCCTGCACTTTATCCGCTTTCGGGCCGAGGGGATGGGCGAGCAGGGCCTGGTAGGCGGCGTTCCGGTCGCCGTGGACGGCGGCCTCGACGGTCAGCAGTTCATAGGCTTTGACGTGGGCGATCAGCCCGAAACAGGCCGGCGGCAGCGGCGCGGCCGGGAGGGGACGGATGCCCTGCCGGTCAATCTTGCACGGCATCTCCAATACCCAATCGGCAGGCCATTCCTTGACCGCGCCGTTGTTGCGCACGTTGACGATCTCGACCAGGCCGAGGTTGTTATGGTGCGAATCGATCAGTTGCGTTGCCAGCGTGGAGTAGAACGCGCCGCCGCGCAGCATCAGTTCGGCGGGCGGCTCGGTCAGCGCGGGATCGGCATATTGGGCCAGAAGTCCCTTTTCGATCTCGATAACTTCCTCGCCCCGGCTGGGCGGCCACTTTTCCTGGTCGGCCAGTTTGTGGTCTGTGTAGTAGAAATATTGCAGGTAGGAGTTGGGCATCATGCCCAGCGACTCGAGTGTGCGCAGGTCCCATTCCGGCTCCTTCTGCTTGCGAAGTTCTTCCAGATAAGCCGGGAACAGCCGCGGCCACATTTCTTCGCCATCCACGGTCAGGCTGCGGTACCACGTCAGATGATTCAAGCCCAGACTATGCAACACCACGCGGTCCGCCTCGACCGGTTTCCCCATGATTTCGCCGAGCACGCCCAGCATTATCATCTTGGTGGTGATGCCGCTGTTACAGACTCCGACGGCTGTTACATCAGCCGCATAACGGGTGAGCGCCTCGGTGACCAAACCGGAAGGATTGGTGAAGTTCAGCAATAACGCGCCAGGGGCGGTCGCGTGCATATCTTTGGCGATATCCAACATCACCGGGATGGTGCGCAGGGCCTTGGCCATGCCGCCGGTGCCGGTCGTTTCCTGACCGATGAGCCCGTGCCGCAGGCCGAGGTATTCGTCTGCCACCCGCGCCGGCATCTGCCCGACCCGCAACTGGGTGACCACGTAGGACGCGCCGCTGACGGCCTCGCGCTGGTGCGTGGACAGCACGACTTTGAACGGGTTCCCTTTAGCAGCAACCATCCACTGAGCGAACCCGCCGACGATGTTCAGACGTTCGGCGTCAATGTCCATCAACCAGAGTTCGGTGAGCGGCAGGCGGGAGGCACGCTCCAGGAACCCGTTCACGAGTTCTGGGGTGTAGGTGGAGCCGCCGCCGATGACGGTGATTTTCATTCAGTGACCTTTCTCAACACAAAGGACACAAAGTCTCACGAAGTTCCACAAAGTTTTCTTGTGTTCCTTGGTTGATCCGTTGTGACCTTTGTGTTTTCTCTTTTCTTCATTTCCAGAACTGCGGCAGGTATTCCCGGTATTCGGTCAGGTAGGCATCCAGTACTTGCCTGGCAGTCTCGATGTCGGTGATGACTGGGTCGAGCAGGAGGCACTGCAAGGCTTTTTCGCGCGAGCCTTCCACCGCCGCGTCCACACACAACTGGGCGACAGCGGTTTCGCGGCGCAGGAGTTCGGCCACCGGCTCAGGGAGCGCGCCCACATGCTCCGGATGGATGCCGTCGCCGTCTACAACGACCGGCGTTTCCACCGTGGCACCAATCGGCAGGTTGGAAACCTGCCCTGCATTTGGAAGGTTTGCGGCGAGATGGTTATGCGTCCCGGCTCCGGCGATGTTCTCGATCATTTCCAGCGCGCCTTCCGAATCGGTATGCTCCAGTCCCTCGATGGTCATCTCGCCCTCGGCCATGCTCTTCAGTCGTTCGTGTCCGAACTCGCGCACGTTTGCCATCAGGTCCCAGTCGTAGAGTTTAATATCGTACTTCTCCCACGGCTTGGTGACGGGGTCGCTGACCCACGGCAGGTACTCGCACAGGTGCGTGTCGCCGGGGACGGGGAACAGGCCGAAGGCCTCGAACACGCGCCGGGTCAGCGGCTCGAATTTCGGGTCCAGTTCGAAGAAACGCTTACGGAAGAGCGGATAGAGGTCCTCGCCGGTCTCCCGGTCGCGGATGGACAAGATCCACGAGAAGTGGTTCAGCCCGGCGGCGCGGATATCCAGGCGCGGCACAGCCTGTCGTTTCACCTGGTCGTGCAGGGCATACTGCGAGGGGTGGGCGTGCATCCCCTCGATGCCTTCAGGGATGTCGAAGCCGAGGTCGCGGCCGAGCGCCATACCAACCATGGTGTATCCAATATAAATCTGGTGACACAAACCGACGGTTTTTATCTTCGTGTGGCGGTTGGCCGTATCGCAGATGCGGATCATCGGATTGGTATAGTTCACGAACCATGCGTCTGGACAGGCCTGCTCCATATCTCGGGTGATCTCCAGGACCGGCC
The DNA here is from genome assembly GCA_040754355.1 of Chloroflexota bacterium. Classification (GTDB taxonomy): domain Bacteria; phylum Chloroflexota; class Anaerolineae; order Anaerolineales; family Villigracilaceae; genus UBA877. The sequence goes on from JBFMCM010000146.1 coordinate 3,422, forward strand.
CGACGTTGCGGGCCGCGTGGGCAAAGCCGCCGGGGCCGCCGTTCTCGGCGTACGGCTGCCGGACCCCGAACCGGAGCGGGATTTCGAAGTCTTTTCTCCACAGCCCCTCGCGCGCCCCCACCTCGATGGCCGAGACGACGAATTTAGTATCGCTGTCGAGCGCGTCTTTGTGGCTGGTGTGCGCGGTGACCTGGATGCCGGCGTCCCATGCGCGATTCAAGCGCTCAGCGAGGCGTTTTACGATATCGAGCGTCTCCGGGCTGTGGTCCACGAGGGCAAGTGCCGAGCCGCGCAGTTTTTTCGAGCGCATCAGCGCGGCGAGAGTATTTTCTCCGAACGAGGCGCTGCCCGCGCCGATGACGACGATTTTGGTTGGGAGGGTCATATTCGATCCTTTTTGCGATGATGTCAGGCCATTTTACCCCATCCCTGAAGCCGAAGGTAATCGCCTATTCGATGAATAGTTTTTGTGCAAAGTCAAGATTTGGAAATGCCCAGTCGTTTCCTCTCCAGCAGCCTGCGGATGCGGTCATGCCGCTCGCGGGTCAGGGGGTAGAACCAGGCGGTGATAACTGCCGAGAATAACAGGACCGCGCCGAACGGTCCGATCAGGAGGCGGATGGCGGTCAGCGTGATTGGGGATTGCATGAAGACGGTCACACCGGCGGGCGGGGTCTGGTAGCCGAACCAGCCGAGCACCTGCAGGGCGATGAAGATGGCCAACGCGCCGGTCAACTTGCGGATGAAATTTTTTACTCCGTAGTAGATTCCCTCCTGCCGGCGCCTGGTTTTCAGTTCGGCCCACTCGATCACGTCGGGGAACATGGCATCCGGAAAGACATGCGCTGCCGAGACGCTCAGCCCCGCCAGGAAAGACATCCACAAGGCCAGCGTGACCTGGCCTGGCTGGACGAGGAATATCACAATCTGCACCCCCGCCCAGAAGACCATCCCGATGATGTAGGTGATGTGCTTGCCCAGCCGCCGCGACAGCCACAACCAGAATGGGAGGGCAAGCACGGCTGTCACCAGCAGCAGGGCGAAGATGGCGGACTCGAGGGGCAGGGATATACCGAACAGACTTGCGGTCGCCAGCAGGTTCCCGCTGGAAATCCAGTAGAGCAGGTAAAACGGCAGGACCAATGCGACGATATCGAAGGTGATCCAGTTCAGCATGTAGATGATGGAGGCGAAGCGGAACGGGATATTTGCCCATGCCGTGCGGACGGTCTGGCGGAAGGGAACTGCCTCCTGCGGATGGTCAGCCGCGACGTAACGTTCACGCACCACCGCGAAGATGAGCAGGAAGGGGATGGCGGCCAACCCGCCGAAGATTCCGGCTACCAGCAGATAACCCTGTTGCTGGGTCCACCCTGCGGCGAGGACGGCGTCCACGATGGCCGGGGCGGCCACGGCCGTGGCCAGCGAAGCTGCCAGGTTGAAGAAGATGCGGTAACTGGTCAGCGTGGTGCGATCATCGTAATCAGGAGAGAGTTCCGGCAGAAGCGAGGAGAAAGGGACGCCCACCAGCGTCTCGAGCGTGTCGCTGAGCATGAAAGCCAGGGTGACGGTGGCAGCCAGGGCGACCTGCCCCTGCCAGGGCGGCGCCCACCACAACAGCATGAATCCGAGCCCGAAGGGGATGGCGAAGAACAGCAGGAACGGACGCCGCCGACCCCAGCGGCTGCGCATCCGGTCGGTCAGGATGCCCACCAGGGGATCGTTGACTGCGTCCCAGAGGATGCCGATCAACGCCGCGACGGACGCCAGCCTCGGTTCCAGGCCGACAACGTCCGTCAGGAAGATGGCATAGAAAATCTGCCGCAGGGTCCCGTAACTGGCTCCGCCCCAGTCGCCGGAACCGTAGATGAGTTTTTGCCAGAATGTCAGCGTCGGCGTTTCCGGCATCAAGGCTTCGCTTCCCGGATTTGCTTTCGGGTTGCTTTACGCGCCAGTAATTTCCGGATACGGGCATGACGCTCGCGCGTCAGCGGGTAGAACCAGGCGATGACGATCGCGCTGATCAATAACACCGCGCCGAACGGTCCGATCAGGATGCGGATAGCCATCAGCGTCTGCGGGGACTGGGCGAAGAAGGTCGCGCCCTCGGGAGGGGTCTGGTAGCCGAACCAGCCGAGCACCTGCAAGGCGATGAAGATGGCCAAGGCTCCGGTCAGTTTGCGGATGAAATTCTTGACGCCGTAGTAGATACCCTCCTGGCGGCGGCCGGTTTTCAATTCATCCCATTCGATGACATCCGGGAAGAGGGCGTCGGGTAAAACATGGGCGGTCGAGACCGAGATGCCTGCCAGCACGGATAGGATGAGAATGAAGGTGATTTGTCCCGGCTGGATGGTGAAGATGATCAATTGCACCACCGCCCAGAAGGCCATGCCGATCATGTAGGAGGTATTCTTGTTCAACTTTTTCGAAATCCACACCCAGAACGGCAGGACGATCACCGAGGTCACCAGCAGGCAGGCGAAAACCGCTGATTCGAGCGACATGCCGAGCGCCTTTTGCAGGAGATTGCCGCTGGCGATCCAGTAGGCCAGGAAGAACGGCAGCACCAGCCCGACCAGGTCGAAGGTGATCCAATTGAGCATGTAGAGCGCCGAAGCGAAACGGAAGGGGATATTTTTCCAGGCGGTCTTCAGGATGACGAGGAACGGTATGTGCGGCGCATTCTCTGTTTCCGCCGGGCGGGGTCGTTCGCGGATGAAGATGAAAATCAACAAAAGCGGGATGATCGCCAGTCCGCCGAAGATGGCCGAGACGACGAAATAGCCTTGCTGCTGGGTCGCGCCGGAAGCCAGGGCCGCATCCACGATGGAGGGTGCAGCCACCGCGGCCACCAGCGAAGCCACCAGGTTGAAGAACATGCGGTAGCCTGTCAGTGAAGTGCGCTCGTCGTACTCACTGGAAATCTCTGGCGTCAGCGCATAGAGCGGCACGCTGATGAAGGTCTGGAAAGTATCACTCAGCATGTAGACCAGCGAAACAGTGACCGCCAGGGCAATCTGGCTCTTGAAAGGCGGCGCCCACCACAGCATCATAAAGGCCAGGCCAAAGGGGACGGCGAAGAGCAGCAGGAACGGGCGGCGGCGTCCCCAGCGCGTCCGTAAGCGGTCGCTGAGCGTGCCGACGAGCGGGTCGTTGAGCGCGTCCCAGACCACCCCCAGGAAGGCGGCCACGGAGGCCAGCCGCGCGTCCAGGCCGACCACGTCGGTCAGGAAGATAGCGTAAAACAATTGCCGCAGGGTGCCGAAGGTTGCGATGCTCCAGTCGCCGGAGCCGAAGACCAGTTTTTGCCAGAGCGTCAATCGTTTGGTTTCCATAAGTTCCTCGGGGGAGATGGGTGTCCTTGTGGATTATAACCCGGCAGAGCATTGTACGTCGTGCCTATCGGGAGAGCGGTAGACGACCCTGCTCTTGATATAATCGGACTCGATGCCCGCTAAAACTTCTCTGGCTGACAAACTCAAAGCCTTGGGCGTACGCCCGGCCTCGGACCTCGCGCCTGTATCATCCCCGCTGAGGGCTCCCGATAAAAAAGCCGCCGAGGACACCTCAATCGAATCCGTTGTAGACGGACGCTGGATACGGACGCGCGGCGGCGAGACCTTTGTCAGCGAACAGGTTTACAGTCCCGATTACCGCCACGGGAGCGCGCCGATCCTGGTCACCGCGCCGCTGACGATGCTCGCGGCCTGGGCGCAGGAGCCGCGCTTCGCGGACCTCCCGCTGGAGGCCTATGCCTTCCTGGATACCGAAACCTCCGGCCTGGCCGGCGGCACCGGGACGTACGCCTTCCTGGTCGGCGCGGCGCGCTTCGTGAAGGGCGAGTTCCGCCTGGCGCAGTTCTTCATGCGCGACCCGTCCGAGGAGGCGGCGCTGCTCGAAGGGCTGGCCGACTTCCTCGCCCCGTGCAGCGCGCTGGTCACGTTCAATGGGAAAGCCTTCGACGCTCCTCTCCTGGCCACGCGTTATACACTTCACAGCATACCCATACCATTCAAAGACTATGCCCACCTCGACCTGCTCCCGCTGGCGCGCCGCCTATGGCGCGACCGGCTGCCGTCGCGGGCCTTGAAATATCTGGAAGAAAATGTGCTGATGGCGCCGCGCACCACCGAAGAAGTTCCCGGCTACGAAATCCCATATCTCTATTTCGACTACCTGCGCACCAGCGACGCCTCGCCGCTGAAAGGGGTCTTCTACCACAACGCCATGGACGTGGTGGCGATGGCCGCCCTCCTCAGCCACATTACCTCCATCCTGCATGACCCATTCGGTGAATTGGTGGAGCACGGCCTGGATGTGATCGCCATTGCCAAACTGCTCGAAGACCTGGGCGGCTGGGAGACGGCGGCGCGTCTCTTCGAGCGCGGCCTGGAAATGGATTTGCCCGAAGAAGACTTCTGGCAGGCTGTGCGCCGGCTCTCGCACCTCCAGAAACGCCGCGGCGACCTGGAGACGGCCGTCCGTTTGTGGGAGCAGGCCGCCGGTCAGGGACACGTGTACGCCCATGTGGAACTTGCCAAGTACCACGAGCATCATGTCCGCGACTACGCGGCTGCCCTCGTCTGGACTGAAAGCGCCATCACGCTGATTGCTGAACAAGATTTGCCGCGCTTTGAATATAATCACTGGATGGAAGAATTGACTCACCGGCGCGAGCGCCTGCACGGGAAAGCAGGAGGTGGATAATCTGTATAACTAGGCTTCTTTCTTTACGGAGTGAAATATTGCTCCCTATGCTGCCGGTCCACAGACAGTGCTTATCCCATATACAGAACTGACAGTGAATCTCGATCCTGATGGTCCGCTGGACTATTTACTGCCATATATCCATCTTGTGAGGAAACCATGCCAAGAAAACATTACACTTCCAGACAAAAATCCCATCGTCGCGCCTCCCGGTTGCGAGGCTGGGGCGTGTTCGGCGCACTGCTGGTGATCGCGCTGATTGCCACCCTCGCCCTGGTCTTCAGGC
>JBFMCM010000147.1:0-4697 GCA_040754355.1 Chloroflexota bacterium
ATTCTGGATCATTTTTACCGTCGAATAGCCTGTGAATTCATGCTCCTGACCGAAAGGATCAAAGATAAAGCCCGCCGCCTCGGTTTTGCCCTGGCTGGCATCACAACGCCCGATCCGCCGCCCCATTGGCCGGTTTTCCAGAACTGGCTGAAGATGGGGCGGCACGCTGCCATGCACTACCTCGAGGACCCGCGCCGGGCTGACCCGCGCCTGCTCCTGCCCGAATGCAAGTCAATCCTCGTCCTGGGGATTCTTTACCCCGCCCCCGACCCCCTCCCCAACCCTCCCCCATTTCGTACTGCAGAAATGGGGGAGGGCAGGGTGGGGGCCGGACGCGTCGCCGCCTACGCCTGGGGCCGCGACTATCACCTCGTCCTGCCCGAAAAACTCAAAGCATTGGTGGAATTCATCGAGCAGGAAACCGGCACCTCGGTCCCGCATCGCTACTACACCGACACCGGTCCCCTGCTCGAACGCGACCTGGCCCAGCGCGCCGGTCTGGGCTGGATTGGGAAGAACACCTGTCTCATCCATCCGGCCATCGGCTCGTATTTTTTCCTGGCTGAAATCCTGCTCGGCATCGAACTCGAAACCGACCCACCCTTCCCGACGGACCAATGCGGCACCTGCACCCGCTGCATCCAGGCCTGCCCCACCGACTGCATCCTTCCCGACCGGACGCTGGATGCCAGCCGTTGTATCTCCTACTTGACCATCGAGAACAAAGGCGAAATTCCCGCAGACCTGCGTCCGCTGACCGGAGACTGGGTCTTCGGCTGCGACATCTGCCAGATGGTTTGTCCCTGGAACCAGCACGCCAGAACGATTGCCGGGTCTTCACCCAGCAGAGACCCTGATCCGGCTTTCGCACCTCGAGCCGGGACTCGGCCTCCAGATTTGGTCGCGGACCTGTTGCTCACCCCCCAGGAATTCAACCGGAAGTTCAAGGACAGCCCGGTCCAGCGCGCCAGGCGGCGCGGCTACCTGAGGAACGTCTCGGTTGCCCTGGGAAATATCCGGGAGGCGGCAGCCGCGCCCGCGCTGAAACGCCTGGCGGAGGAGGCCGAACCGCTCGTCAGCCAACATGCCCGCTGGGCGCTGGAACAAATCCGCTTATCTTGAACCTGGCAGTTCTCGACCAAACCACTCATGAAACGACTATTGATTGCCACCAACAACCCGGGGAAAGCGCTCGAAATCAAGGACCTGCTCGCGGGTCTCGGCCTCACCCTGCTCACCCCTGCGGACCTGGGGCTGAATCTGGATGTCCCCGAAGACGGCCTCACGTATGCCGAAAACGCGGCCAGGAAGGCGGTTGCATTTGCTGAAGCCAGCGGCCTGCCCTCCCTGGCCGATGACTCTGGGCTGGAGGTGGACGCATTGGGCGGCAAACCCGGCTTGCATTCCAACCGCTTTGGCCCCCAGCCTGCCACCGATGCCACACGTCGCCGCTACCTTCTGGAACAGTTACAAGACAAGCCGCGCCCGTGGAGGGCCCGTTTTCGCGCCACCGTCGCCGTTGCCGCTCCGGGCAGGGAAGTAAAAATAGTCGCCGGGGAATGTGAAGGGGAAATTGTCCCGGAGGAGCGCGGTGAAAACGGCTTCGGCTACGACCCGATCTTCCTCTTCCCGGACCTGAGCCGTACGATGGCTGAACTGGGATTGGAAGAAAAAAACCGCCTGAGCCATCGTGCCCGGGCGGTGCTGAAGTGCATTCCTATCCTGGAAGAAATTTTTTAGGGATAAGGTGATACGCCGCGGTTTATGCTCCCGGCGTGTAGGGGATTGTGGTCAAGAAGACCGATAAAAGTTTGGCCAGACGCTGCGGCTGTTCCAACATCACGAGATAACCGGCTTCATCCACGGTTTGGAGGGCCGCTCCCGGAATCTGGGCGGCCAGGGTGGCAGAATAATGTACGGGCGTCAGTTTGTCGTCGGTGCCGCAGATAACCAGGACCGGGGTCCGGATGGAGGCAAGCCGATCAGCGGCATCGAACCGGTCGCAAGCCAGCAGGTCGCCGTAGAGCAAAGTCGGGCGTACACTCATCAACCGCTTGAAATTCTGTTCGACCAGCCGCCGGGAGGAATGTGGCCCCCAGGATAGATTGTGCAGACTCTGGACTGCAAATGAAAAAGTGGAGGCGCTGGCAGCATTTTCCAGAATGGAGGCCGAGACCGGTAAACGCGCCCCGCTGGAAATCAGCCCTAAACCGGCGGTACGCTCCGGGTACTCCAGCGCCAGGTCCAGTGCAATTGCGCCGCCCATGGAATGGCCAACGAAAACTGCCCGCCACAGACTAGCGGCGTCCATGAATTCAATGACCTTTTTAGCGTAATCCTCCGCGGACTGACGCCCCGCCCCGCCAGACTTGCCGTGCCCGGGCAAATCGAGCGTGTACACACGGATACCCGACAGATGACGGATCTCGGGCGGCCAAACCAAGTGGTCACCCCCTGCTCCATGCAGAAGGATGATGGGCGGTCGAGTTCTTTTGTCCCCGTCATGGAAAAAATAATAAATACCAGCAGAGAGCGGCATGGCGGCCCAATTTACTTCTGTACTCCATGGTGCAGGCGGTCAGCGGCCTCTTCGGTGAGTGGGATGTAGACCTGGACGCGCGCCCCTTTGCCAGGCGCAGACTGGATGTTGAGCACCCCATTGACCAGTTCTGTGCGCTCGCGCAGGTTGACCATACCCAGGCTGCCGCGCTGGTCATAGGCCCGCGTGACAGCAGCCACATCGAAGCCAATGCCATCGTCCTGAATCTCGAGCAGAGCAATTTCCTTATTGTAAGAGCGCAGGCGCACCCAGATGTGGGCGGCTTTGGCATGTTTACGGGCATTCGTGACCGCTTCTTCGGCGATGTAAAAAACGACGCTCTGCTTGCCAACCTCCATATTTTGCAGGAGGCTTTCATCTACTTCGATATTTACATTCTGGGAATAGGTTTCGTTCGTCTTTTCTGCCATGGACTTCAAGGCAGCCACCAATCCCTGGCTTTCCAGCACCAACGGTCGGAGGGTGAAAAGCATGTGACGGATTTCTTTGGTGGTGCGGCGCGCCAATTCCTCGATTTTACCGAGTTCGGCCCCGGCATACTCGGGATCCTTGGTCAACACACGCTGGAGGAGATTAACGCGCATGGCAATCGCAGAGACCGACTGGGTTGGGCCATCATGCAGGTCACGTGCCAGTTTCTTGCGCGTCTCTTCCTGGAGATCGATCATGCGGTCACGTTCATCCACCAGGTCCTGGTAGAGGCGGGCATTCTGGATGGCAATCACTGCCTGGCTGCCCAAGATGTCAAGCGTTTCGCGCCGGTCTGGGGTGAAATAGCCTGGGTCTGGATGTCCAAAGATGAGAATGCCATAGGCATTGAATCCGCTGCGCAGAGGAAAACAATAAATTTCCTTGCAGGCCAGGAAGGTAACGATGCGGCACAATTCCGGGTCATTCTTGATGTCCTTGACAAGGACAGGCTTATCTTCTTCGATAGCCTTCCCAATCGCGCCTGCCTGCCCGCGCAGAGATGCACGCTTGTCAGCGGGGGTAAGCCGACGCGCGGAAGCGAATTCCAGCACATCATTCTTGGAAAAGAGCATGACCACGCTTACCAGGCGGTCGTCGGCAGCAGAATCAGGGTCCGTATTGACCGCGCTCAGGCTGAGGTCGAGAACAGAATCGAGCACGCGCTGATAATTGAGGGTGCTGGTCAGAGTGGAGGTCAGGTTGTAGATGGCTCGCATGCGCTCGTTCTCGATGCGCAGTTTCTCGCGTTGTTCATCCAGTTGGATCTGGCGGATACGACGGATGGTTCTAATCAGGCGCGTGCCAAGGAGACCAAATACAACGCCAAGGAAAATGAGAAAAACACCCGACCCTATGGGAAAGAATAAGTCAGAGGGTGTGGCGCTTTGGGATGCCGTGGCGCCGAATTGCACAATTATCAATAACGGAACAACGATCAGGATGCCGCGCCATTCAAAGTAGAGCACAGCAGTGAGCAGGGGCAATATCCCCAACCACCATGTCGGGACCGTGAAACCGCCCGAGAGGACGAAATAGACGGCGACAACCAATAGGTCTAACCCCAGGCTAACCTGGCGATGGTACTTCATGCGAACATTCAGCCCGGCCAGCAGGGTGAGGAGCAGGTTCCAAAACAGCAGGATGGTCAGCAGAAGGTTGGGAAGCGCGAGAAGATCTCCCCCAAAAGCGATGGACAGTACCGCACCCATCAAAACCAGCCAGCGCAGGGAAACCGCGAACCAGTCGGTGATGAAGGGGGTGTCGGAGGCGCGCATGGGTATATGATAACCTAATTTTTCGCTGGTGGCTTATTCAGCAGGAAATTGTAAGGGAATGATTTCAGGGCTGCTGCTTATCTTCCAAGCCAAGTAGGATTCCAAAGGGAATCCAGATCATGGGCATGGCAAATGAATCGAGAGAAAAACCAGAGGCAAGAATCGCAACGAATGAGAAAATGCCTGCAACTCCCACATACAAGGTCCCCTTATGACGTGATTTCAGGGCTTTCAACACTTTGCTCAGCATCAGAAAATAAAATGTCATAAAGGCCCAAAACCCGGCAATTCCTGTCTCGGCGAGCAAGCGGACGAACAGGTTTTTAACATTGGGATAACCAATGTAATCCGACGAGAATATCTGAGAAACTTCAGAGATATTGAAATGCGCC
>JBFMCM010000148.1:0-5040 GCA_040754355.1 Chloroflexota bacterium
AAAAAACGAGCGGCTTCCGGCAGCCGCTCGTTGGTTTTTAGGTAAAAAAACTACCCGCGTTCATCCATTTCGGATGGGCTGGCAAACAGGGGCAGGAAAGTCAGCGCGCCAAATAGGATGACCATGAAAATGACCACAATCGGTGTGAGCGGGAACATAGGACTCTCCTTTCGTAACAGTATACGGATAACGCCATAGAATGTAGGTTTGTTCCTACTTATAAAAACACGCTCGCGACGACCGCGTTACTTACAGAGTCCCAACAACAATGCGCTCCTTGCCAGAGCGCATTGTTAATTCGCTGCCTGTCTCCCAACGGGAAACCAGTCAATCTCAAAACCCCATGGCCGTGAACATTTCATTATTCGTGGCAAATTTGAAATCCTCCACTCCCAATTTGTCGGCCTGGGCTTTTTCAGCCTGCTCCAATTTTGCCAGGTGTTCTTTCGTGATGACGCGTTCGTGGGTCTCCACCAACCGATGCTCGAATTTTTCCAGCACATTCTCCAGATCACGCATGGGCGGTTGAGTTTGAAGGAACTGCAACACAGCCTGGGCAGCCAGTTCGCTGTCCTTGCGCGCATAGCCCACCAACCCGGTGCTGGCCTGCCGCGCCCAACCTGCCAGGAAAACGCGTTCGATAGGCTGATTGGTATCTGGATTGAATGCCTCGAAAGAGATGCCCTCCACCGGGAAACGCGGCGCATTGGTCGTGACGTAGGCATCATTGTAGATAGGGATGCAGAAATCCTTGTCCACGGTATCGCCGATGGCAAAGATGATCGTATCGGCAGGGATGATGCGTGAGTTGCCGGTACCGCGCGCCTTCACGACGCCGTCCTGTGCAACCAGGGTATTCTCTTCCACTTTCAGGCCGCTCACACCATTCATCCAATCGCCCATGACACGCACCGGGGAGGACAGGAACTCGAACCGCAGACAGGTCCCAGAATTGGGCGGGAGGGCCTTCGGGAGGGCATCGGTAAAGGCTGAGTGCGCCAGTTGCGGGTCCTGACCGGCAGCCTGCATCATCGGCCCGACGCGGCTGAATTCAGCCTCCAGCGCCTCCAGGTTGAGGTTGGCGGCCACGCTCTCCAGTTCCTTGCGCGCAAATTTCACTTCCGCGGGTCCACGCCGCACCACAGCGACCACCTCCTCGACTTTCAGGTCACGGACGAGATAATGAGCAATATCGAGCATCACGTTGCCGGCCCCCACCAATGCCACATGCTGGCCGACCAGATATTTCTTCTGGCTGAAAGGCGGCAGGAGGTTGTAGTGGTAAACGATATTCTTGGCATGGTAGACACCGGGCAGGTTCTCGCCGGGCAGGCGCAGCCATTTCGTCCCCTGAGCGCCTGTGGTGACCAGGATGGCATGGAAACCAGATTCGAGGATGTCTTCCAATACGATATTGCCGCCGCAGCAGACAGTCACATTGCCGAAATAATCAATGCCTGGCAGGGCCAGGATTTGCCGGAACTGGGCGCGCAATCCATGCTTCATTTTATACTTGTCGTGATAGATGCCGTATTCTGCCAAGCCGCCGGGCTTGATATCGCGGTTGAACAGCACCACGCGCACTCCGGCTTCGGCCAATTTCCGGGAAGCGTACAAACCCGCCGGCCCGGCCCCGATGACAGCGACCATGTAATTTGCATCTGACATGTGACTCTCTTCCCAAACCCAAGAGATATTGTGTAAAAACACACTTCGGGCTGATTATATTCGCAGGAAAGGGGGGAAGCAAGGCAAATTACAAGCCATCAGGGCGGTATTTCACCCGCCCTGATGGAGACTGTTCGATGGATAAAGAGAAAAGTCTATGGGCCAACCAACACAAGCATAAAGTTCAGATTATCCCTGAACTCACCAGGGGCCAGCGTTACCTGGATGTTGGGCGGCTCGAAGAAGAAACTCCCAAATGGCGGGACCTCTACGCAGTAGGTGCCAGGCACCAAGCCATCCACATCGTAGCGACCCCACGCACCCGTGACGGTCGAAGCCGCGATGTCCCCTCCCGGGCAGGCGCCATAGCGGACATTGACCGTTGCCATACCCAGACCGCCGTCAATGCCGGCGCCATCGTAAACGCGATTGCCATTGAGATCTTTCCAGACAAAGCCTCCCAGCCGGGCAGGTACGGGAGTGGGCGTCTTCACGTTTCCGGCGCACAGGCAGGGTTCGTCACCATCTGGTGAGAATCCATACACCCAGCGGCAGGTGTTGTCCAATTCGGCGATTGCCTTGATCGGGTAATAGTCTGTAATCGCAGAAAATGGGGAGCCAGCCTCGTCGTAGGTGAAATGGTCATGGTAATCGAACCACTCGGCTTGGTTGAGACCCTGGTCAGCCCAGACGTTCCACATGAAGTACACATCCGAATTGATCATGGTGTGCTTGAAAGCAATCTGGACCGCCGGAGGAATTCCCCCGATGTACCTCGCCCAGGCTGCGTCGGGATCATCTCCGATCCCCTGGTCGAAGTACAGCAGGTCGTACGAATCTTCGACCTGAGGCGGATCAGCGTAACAGGCAATCTGCTGGCCGACATTCTGATTGGTGTCGTTCCAGGCGCGCACGCCGACCACCGACCAGTCGTCCGTCAGCGGTGCATCGGCCATGATCAGCCAATCGCCGCGTCCGTCTATGTTCAGGTCAATTTCTATCCCGTAATGACCTGCCAGCGTGCTTGTCTCCGGGCGCAGGCCGTAGAGGTAGATCGTGACGTACATCCAGGGGCTGGCGAGGCCCAGGTCTGCGGAGCGGATGTCGAGGTCCGGGAAGAAGATATCCTGGGTGAAGGCGTTGAACGGCCGCTCGTAGAGGTTGTAAACGTATTGATCACCGCCAGGTGGCTCGTTGGGCACCCCCTGATGGGCGGTATCGCCAGAAATTGTGTCACTGATACTGCTTTCGGGTGATGCTCCTTCACCGGGTGTTACATAATGGTGAATGGTTGCGGTCGGCGTTGAGGGAGTACTGGTGGCTGTCTGGAGCGGTTCCTGGGTTGTGGCACCCCCTCCATTTCCTCCCTCTCCGTTATCAGGTGCAGCGGTTGACCAGGGCAGGCTGCAGGCGACAAGGATAACAATGACCATCACAGGCGCCAATCGGCGAAACAAGGTAAACATGGGACTCCTCCTCCGGTGGGTTCCCTCCAGGGACTCTGGAACGAAACCCTCCCAAAATCCGAATCGAATAAAAATCCATCCCCCGAGTATAAAATCATTATAATGAGCGGCTATTGAGGTTTCAAGTACCTCCAATGGACTATTTCCCGACCAAGCCGGAACGGGCATATTTTCGCACTCTATGCTATAGTTAACCCTCTGAAAACTGGAGGAGCCCATGTCATTATTCGACTTCGTGAAGAAAAAAAACGAACCAGAGAAACCGACTCGCCCAAAGACCAAGCAAGTCGTCCACCGGGCAAAAACCGTTCACCAGCCCCTCGAAGCAGAAGGCAGCCCCGAGGTCCAGACAGAGGCTGAGCAAACCGCCCCGGTAAAAGGCGATTCCAAGGGAAGACAGCACAAAGATATTGATCACTTGACCGAGAAATTCAAGACCATCCTGGCAGCCGCAAAGAAGGAACTCCCGGCGAAACTGCCGCGCAAATACCTCGTCCGCACCGCCGCGTGGGACCTTTCTGCCGGCATCTCCCTGTTCGTCAACGCCGTCCTGCTGGGAGTCGTCTTGCTGCTGGCCATCAAGATCAATACCCTGCAAAATACCCTGAATGGCCTGCTCGGCGGTTTATACGACAACTTCGTCCGTATGGACGAGTCGTACATCACCACAACCATCGCAGTGGAAGATGTGCCTGTCTCGCTCGACTTCATCCTGGCAGTGGTGCAGACCGAAACCAACGTGACACTGACCCGCGACGTGGTCATCCGGAATGCCATCGTCGGCGTCCTGAGCGCGCCAACCACCGTCACCCTGCCGGCCGGCACCGTCCTGCCGGTCTCCCTGAACATGAACGTCCCCGTGCAGACCACCGTCCTGGTGGACTTGCAAGTGCCGGTCAACATCGAACTGGCCAGCGCCAATTCCACCGATCCCGCCATCGCCAACCTGCACACTGCCTTCCTCGGCCTGCAGGATACCATCGGACCGCTCTATTGCCTGTTGCAGCCAGCCGCCGTGGACTATCTTTCCCAGCCCCTGTGTAACGAAAAGGGAGTTTACATCAGCCGCGCCTCCACCATCCCATGAAAACGCACACCGAAGTCATCCTCGCCAACGGTTTGAAGGTTTTACTCAAGGAAATTCACACCGCCCCGCTGGTCAGTTCGTGGGTCTGGTACCGCCTCGGCTCGAAAGACGAACCGACCGGGCGCACAGGCGTCTCGCACTGGGTGGAGCACATGCAATTCAAGGGCACGCCGGACTTCCCGGTCAGCGTGCTGAACAAGGCCATCTCACGCGACGGAGGCCATTGGAACGCCTTTACCTACATGGACTGGACGACCTACTTCGAGACCATGCCGGCCCACAAGATTGACCTGGCCCTGCGCCTCGAAGCCGACCGGATGACTGCCTCGCTCTTCGACGAGAAGGAGGTCGCCTCGGAGCGCACCGTCATCATCTCAGAACGGGAGGGCAGCGAGAACGAGCCCATGTTTCTGCTCGGCGAGGCCATCCAGCACGCCGCCTTCCGCGTCCATCCCTACCACCACGAAGTCATCGGCGACCTGGCTGACTTGAAGACGATCACCCGCGATGACCTCTACCGCCACTACCGGACTTATTACGCCCCGAACAACGCCGTCCTGGCCGTGGCCGGGGATTTCGAGGCTGAGTCCATGCTCCGGCGGATTCGCGAACTCTACGAGGCGATTCCGACGGGGGTGGTCCCGCCCCGCCTGGCGCGGCCTGAACCGGAAGCCTGCGGCGAGCACCGGTTGATGGTCGAGGGCCCGGGCGAAACGACCTACCTCCAGGTCTCCTACCGCGCCCCAGCCTCCAACGACCCCGATTTCTTCCCCCTGACCGTTCTGGACAGCCTGCTAGCCGGTCCCAGCAGCCTGAATA
>JBFMCM010000149.1:0-3464 GCA_040754355.1 Chloroflexota bacterium
GGGTGTGTTATCGAAAAAAAGGAGGGTGAGCGGCGGGAAGCGCCTACTCACCCTCCTTTTTTTTCGATCAATCCGGTAAGAATGATTGTGGCTGCTCGACTCACCGCCAGAAGAGGGCGATGAGAGCCAGCAGGGGGCCAATCAGCATCGCCATGACCCCCGCCCAGCGGATGAGGGCCGGGTTGCGCATGCGCTTCTGGTGGGTGTAACTGAAGACGAACAGGATCAAGCCAGCCAGGAAAGTTCCGATGCCGAGACCCAGGAGGGCGAAAAGGAACATGCTTCCCCCAACCTATTCGTTCTCGACCTTCAACCCGTTGACCGCTTCCTCGATCGTCCCGCCCTCCTTGCGCATACCGGGAGCCGGTGTGCCGCAGAAGGGACAGATATTCCAGGGCAGGTCCATCAGCCGGCCGCACTGGTGGCAGGGCTTGCGCAATTTCGTCTGGCAGGTCGGGCAGACCTGCCAGTCCTCGCGGATGCGCCGCTCGCAGCCCGGGCAGACGGCCTGGTCCTCGATGGACTGCAGCAGGGCTTCCTCTTCCAACGTCTGCTGATACTCTTCCTCCAGCGTGCGCGGCGGACGCAGCACCAGGTAAACGAGAACGCCCGGCAAATTCAGGATGGCTACCAGCAGCGCTGCCAGGATGTGCACCAGCCGGTCGCGTGCCCGGGCGCGGATGTCGCGGTAGGTCCAGACGACCAGCGCCACCCACAGGGCGGCCAGGAAGGCGCCGGCGAAACCGGTCAGGATGAGGGTGAAACTGCTCAGGGAAGCAGGGTCGAGGATCATGGATTATTTCTCCAATGAGAGTCTATCATATCTCAGGCATTGTCTCGTAACCAGCCACAGATAAACACAGATGAACTCGGATTCTGTAATAAAGGGATACTTTTGGTATCCTTCTGATTCGACAGACTAACCATCCGCGTTTATCCGCGGCAACGAGATGCAAAATCACACTCTCACGGCTCCAGCCGGAAGGATTCGAAGGCCTGCAGACCGCCGGGCAGGTCGAGGCCGGAGAGGCCCGGTACGGCCAGCAGGAAGCGGGTCTGGACGAAGAGCGGCAGGAGGGGAATGTCTTGCGAGAAAATGCGCAGGACCTCCTGGCGGCTGGTGGTATATTCCGGCGTGCCGGGCAGTGAGACACGCGCCGCGGCGCAGGCGGCGTCGAAATCCGGATTGGAGTAGCCGCTCAAATTCGTCCCGCTCCAGCCGTTGGCTTCGGAGGAAATTTCCGCCGTGCCAGCCAGAGCGCACAGCGACTCGACGCCCAGCGGCGAGGAAATCTCGGCCAGGTCGAACCGGCGGCCAGAGAGCAGCGCCTCAGGCGTCTGCGCGAGCAGTTCGTGCGCCGGGAATTGGGAGACGGTTACGCTCATGCCGCAGGCTTGCAATTGGAATGTGATCCAGCGCCCGACCTGGTCGCGCAGGGGCGCGTCGGTGCTGGTGAGGGTGAATTGCAGGGGGGTGCCGTCCGGCACGCCGAGGACGTTGGAGGCCTGGCGGATGCCGCTGCCGTCCGAGCCGCGCCAGCCGATTTCGTCGAGCAGGGCCATCCCTTCGGCTGGACTGGAGTCGAAGATTGTCAGGGAAGCGCCAGCCAGAAGCGGATCTCCTACCGGAAGCGGCTGGAGAAGCGCAGGGACGAAACTGGCGTAGACCGCGTCGGTCAGCGTGGTGCGGTCGAGGCACAAGGCCAGCGCCTGGCGTGCCCGCGCGTCTGCAAACAGGGGCGGGATGGCGGGATCGGCCGGGGCGATGTCGAAGACCAGGTACTCGAACACAGGCTCATGGTCCGGGTGGAGACGGGCAGTGCCTGCACTCACCATTTCCAGCATGGACAGTTCGAGCGCCTCCGGGAGGGCGTCCGGCAGGATCAGGTCGCACAATCCGGGTTGCAGGCTGGCGATATTGGCCTCCGTATCCCCCCCGATGAAGTGGAAGACCACCTGGTCGAAATGGGGCAGACCTTCCGCCTGGCGAAAATAGAAGGGGTTCGGCTCCAGGACGATCGCTTCCCCGGCCTCCCAGGAGACCACTTGGTAGGCGCCCCAGGCGCGGGGCTGATAGAGGGCTTCGTTGGAGGCCAGCAGGTCGGAGAGGGTGTAGATGGTGAGGATGTGCTCGGGCAGGGGGCTGAAGAAGTCGAGCGGGTAATTCGGGTCGAGGAAACCCGGCACGCCGGTCCACTGGACAGTGAAGTCGTCGAGGGCGGAATAGTTGGCGGTGAAGAGCAGGCTGGACGCGCTGCCCGAGGCCAGGCCGCTGCCCCCGAAGAGGGTCTCCGGGTCGGAGGCGACGCGGTAACTGAAGACCGAGTCCCAGGCCTTGACCGGTTCGCCGTCCTGCCAGAGGACATCCTGGCGCAGGTGGAAAACGACCCGCAGGCGGTCCATCTGGAAGTCGCCGCCTTCGTAGGCCACGGCGCACTCCGTGGACCGGCAGCCTGCCGGCCGGACGACCAGGCCCGGTTCAAGCACGGCGAGGTTCCCGGCGCTGTCCATCACCTGGTCGCCCTGGCGGGCGGTGTAAGGCTCGATGAGCGCGTCGCCGTCGGCCAGGGAGGGCAGTTTTTCGAGGATGACAGGCTGGTAGCCGTAGTTTACGTAGTCAATCGGGCCGTCGTAAATGGCAGCCAGGATAATGCGTTTGACGGTACTGGCTTCGTTGTAGATGAATAAATCGGCCGGTTCGCTCCCGGCGCAGACGTTCAGGATGGATTGGGGCGGCTCGGGGGAAAGGGTCGGTGTGGCTTGTGGGGCGAGGGTCTGGGGTGTGAGAGTCTGGGTGGTGGGCGTTGGCGCAGCGGCGGCTTCGGGGGGGAGGGGCAGACCGGCGCAGGCGGTGAGCAGCAAGGCAATCAGTCCGAGCAGGGGGAGGCGGGAAGGATTCATGAGACCGTCCTTTTGGACAATTATACACGTTGGGAAATGGGTTGGTTATATGGTTGAGAATCGAAGGTCGAAAGTCGAGGCGAGGTGGAATCTTGGAGTCGAATTCATTATCCATCCAGAGGGCTTTTGACTGCCATGCCGCCGCGCTGGAGGACGTGGGTGTAGACCTGCCCTGAGCCTGTCGAAGGGTCATGGTGGTTTTCACGTCCCTTCGACGGGGCTCAGGGCAGGCCTTATGGCCGAGGAGTTCCTGAACAGTGAGGATGTCATGCCCCCTCCGGCTTCGCCACCTCCCCCAAATTCGAATAAAAAGACCACTGGCAGCGGATGGTTTGGGGATCGAATTTGGGGGAGGCCGGGTGGGGGTAGTGGCGAAGGAATGTCGAAACGTGTGCGGGCTGACAGGTTTTGCGATCTTGGCGCTCCTGGCCGCGGCACGGACTGCTTTTTGAAGTACAGTTTCATCGAGATGGTGGCGGCGAACGACGCCGCTGAGCGGATCTACGGAACGTTGGGAGGCAGGGAAGACGTATTGCCAGGGCCATTCCCGTCCCGCATTGGGG
>JBFMCM010000150.1:0-4320 GCA_040754355.1 Chloroflexota bacterium
GAGCGGCGGTAGACGCGCGCTCCGTCGGCGTCGTTCATGGTGATGGGGGCCAGGGTGGTGTCCATCTTGATGGGGAAGGTCAACTCGCGCAGGTCGCCGTTGACGATGGCCGCCACCACCGGCCCGGTCAGGAACCCGGCAACGCTCTGCATAAAATCCCCGGCCGAGGCGCCCCGCGGACCGGAGAGGACGCGTCCATCCGGCAGGTGGACTTCCACAGTTGTGCGCGGGGAAACTTGTTGAATTGGATTGTTCATGTTTTTTTCTACCACAAAGGACACGACGGGTCACAAAGGAAACCCCTTTCCCTTTTTCCTCTTACTTCTCGCTCCTTACTTTCTCCAACAACTTCTCCGGCTGGCGGCTGAACTCGCCCAGCGGGATTTCGCCGCGCGTCAGTGCCATCAGGATTTCGGTCAGGACTTGATTCACCGGCGTGGGGACGCCGCGTTCCTTCCCGTAGCGGACTACCGCCCCGTTCAGCCACTCGACCTCGGACTTGCCGCGGCCCGAGTGCAGGTCAATGTGGAAGGAGGGTCTCTTCCCGCCGCGGCCTCCGCCAACGGCTTTCTTCATCAACGGGCGGCCTATGAATCCGGGCAGTTTCGTCCCGAAAGCCAGCGCCCGGACAGGTACACCCGGCAGGTCTACCACTTTGATACCATGAGCGCGCATGACGCGCAGGGCTTCGCGCAGCATTTCCATTTCCAGCCGGAACATACCGGGATGGGCAAAGACCTCCGCGGCGGTCAGGTCCAGGATGGCAGCCGTGGCATTGGCGGGTAGGTTGGTCAACATCTTGGACCATTTCATGTCCGCGGCGCGCGCGAAGGTGCGGGCATTGAGCCCGGCCTCGTTCAGCGCGGCAGACAACCGGTCCGATAACGGGTGAGTGGAGACGAGGCCCACGCCGCGCTGTCGCTCGAGGAGGATGTCACCCACGCCGCCCCGGCCTACGGAGGATGTTACAGTCCCGGCGATGACCCTGTCCGCGCCCAGGACGGCTGCAAGATTCAGTTCGTTGTCCACGCCGTTTTGCAGGCAGAGGACCGGCGGGAGTTTTCCAACGAAGGGCTTCATCCCATCCAGTGCGGAGGCTGTATCGAAGGATTTCAAGGCGAAGATGGCAACGTCGAAGGGGCCATGCTTCAGGGCTTCTTCCAGTGTGGAGGAAAATTCAACTGAAGATGGACGGTAGACCGCGGACGATGGGTCGTCCGTGGTCCACCGCGTCCCCTGTGGGGATCGTCCACGGTCAACGGTCAGATCCAGTCGCAAGCCGCGCTGACGCAATTCCTCCACCGCATTTGGCTGTTCGATGAAAACAACCCGGTTCCCTGCCTGCGCAAGCGACCCGCCGATGTAGGTGCCGATCGCGCCCGCGCCGAAGACGAGGATGTCCAGTGTCTCCATGAAATCTACTCCTCACCGTTCAGGTGCGGACGGTCGTCGAAGTGCAGCATGCGCCAGTTGTGATGCTCCGATTCGTAGGTGAAGGTGGTGAAGGTGGTGTTGTGGAACATGAAACGCGGCCCGCTGAAATCAGCCTGCACCGGGATGCCCAGGATGGCGTACATGGCCATGTTCAGGACCCCGCCGTGGGCAGCCACCAGGTATGTCCCGGCAGGCTGGTCGAGGATGCGCTGAATGGCGCGCCCGGCGCGCAGATGCACTTCCCAGCGGCTCTCGCCGGTTTTTCCGAAGCGTGTGTAAGGGGTCATGAAATCGGGGCGGGGGGCCACCTGGGCGGCTTGCTCATCGTCGAGCCCGGCCAGCAGGCCGTTGTTCATTTCCATCCAGTCCGGGTCGAATTCGAGCGGCACGTCCAGCGCCGCGCAGACGATTTCCGCTGTCTCGCGGGCGCGCAGCAGCGGGCTGGAAATCGCCCGGTCGAAGGTGCGGCCCTCGGCTTTCCAGCGTTCAGCCAGCAGGCGCGCCTGGAGGCGGCCCTTTTCGGTCAGTGGGAAGTCGGCGTGACCCTGGAAACGATTCTCCAGGTTGCCGAC
Organism: Chloroflexota bacterium; assembly: GCA_040754355.1. Classification (GTDB taxonomy): domain Bacteria; phylum Chloroflexota; class Anaerolineae; order Anaerolineales; family Villigracilaceae; genus UBA877. Next base: position 2,007 of record JBFMCM010000150.1, read on the forward strand.
CGACTCGCCATGGCGCAGGAAAGTGACAGTATAGATTTCGGATGCCATAGGACGGATATTTTACCATCATCGTAGAGGCGCACCATGGTTCACCCCTGCCGGGAGTGGATAATCTTGTGGGCTAGCCGCTTCTTTCTATCACGGAGACGCCGAGAACACGGAGAGATGCCCATCTGAAACTCTCTGAACTCCGTGTCTCAATGGTGGAGTTCTTTTAGCCAATCATGGTAGCCACTCCCCCCTGCAGTTCATAATCTGACCTGATGCCTGTCCGCCAGGATGGCGGCAGCACGTGCCACCTCGTCCTTTATTCGTTTCCCGTCCCAGCCGAGGGCCTCACCCAGCCAGTCGGCTAGTTGTTCCACCAGAGGGCGGTTCAGTTGTCCCAGGTAAGCCAGCAGGGTGCGGCGCAGGAGCAGGTCATCGAGATGGACGATCTTCTCGCGCTGCGCCATGGCATGGATTTCGTCGCCGGTGTAGTCAGGCGTGGTCTTGAGTGCCGCGGCGTCCGCACCTGCGCCGATGGGCAGGGATTTTGTGTCAGCCTTACGGGGTTGGCCGAGGAAAGCCAGGGCGCGGTCCGTCACCTGCTCGGAAAAAGCCCGGAACGAGGTCCATTTGCCGCCCACCAGCGAGTAGACGGGGATGTCCCCAAGTTTGTCTTCCCGGATGTGGTGGTCGCGGGTGATCTGCCCGGCATTTTTCGCCTTGGTATATGCCAGCGGGCGGACACCTGAGAAGCGGAAGACAATCTGCTCGCGGCTGACTTTGATATCTGGGAAGACGCGCCCGACCATCTCGATGAAGTAGTCCACTTCCTCTTCGGTGCAGCGGACGGAGTCCGGGTCTTCGATGGGGATGTCGGAGGTGCCGATCATCACCTTGTCGAAAAGCGGGAAAATGAGCACGATGCGCCCGTCCTTGTTCTCGAAGAAGAACTCGTGGTCGCCGATGGCCTGGCGCAGTTCGGGGTTGTCGAGGACGAGGTGTGAGCCTTTGGTCCCGCCGATGTAATGCGTCTGCAGGCCGAGGGTCCGGTTGGCGAGGTCAATCCACGGGCCGGCGGCGTTGATGATCAGTTTCGGTTGCAGGTTGAAGGTTTGGAGGGTTACCTCGTCGCGCAAGGTAACAGTGTGCCCTTCCACGCCAATCAGCGAGACGTAGTTCAGAGCCATGGCATGATCGCCTTCCTTATCGGCGTCGAGCACCAGTTCGAGGGTCAGGCGTTCGGGCGAGAGGATGATGCCATCGTAGTAAGTGGCGGTGAAGGCCACTTCCGGGTTGAGGGCCGGGTATTTCTTGAGAGAACGGGTGCGGCCGTCGAAAACGTGGCGCGGCACGAGGCGGTTCTTTCCGGTGAAGGCGTCGTAGAAAATAAGGCCAATCTTGATAACCAGCGCGCCGCGCTCGGAGGGCTTGTCGAGCCAGCCCAGGAATTTGAGCGGGGCGTTCAGCAGGCCGGAGAACAGTTTGAACATCGGGATGGTGGTGGGCAGCGGCTGGACCAGTGACGGCGCGTTGACGATCATGCGGTTGCGTTCCTGTACGGCCTCGCGCACCAGGCGGAACTCGCCATTTTCCAGGTAGCGGATGCCGCCGTGCGCCATGCGCGAAGAGGCTGCCGAAGCGCCTGAGCAGAAGTCCCCGCGCTCGATGAGCAGTGCGTCCACGCCGTTCGCGGCCAGGTCGCGGAAGGTCCCGACGCCGTTGATGCCCCCGCCGACGATGAGGATGGCAGGCGAGTGGGATTGGAGGAGAGTGTGGGTGTCGTTTCTATTCATGTGAGCATCTCATCGTACATGTCTTTCCAATCTGGGTTGAGGCCATTTACTAGATCAATTTTCTTTTGCCGCGAGCCGCCTTTGATTTGCTTTTCTCTGGCGATGGCAAGATTGACATCTTCATAACTTTCGTAATAAACCAATTTGTTCACGCGATACCGGCTGGTGAATATTGAGCCGAATCCTTCCTTATGTTCCCAAACACGGCGCATGAGGTCATTCGTGACGCCGGTGTAGAGAACTGTGTTGTGTTTGTTGGTCATGATGTAGACAAAATATTCTTTGCCCATATTAGCTCATTTGTGTCGTTGCGAGGAGGTCTGAGTGAGCAGAGCGAGCGAGGACCGACGAAGCAATCTCCACGCCCACGCGGGGGTTGATTCGCCGCCCCCTTCGACTTCGCTCAGGGTGGCGGCTCGCAACGACGCAATTTTCTGTGACTTACTATCATCGTGTCGTTGCGAGGAGGGCGTTCTTTGCCCGACGACGCAATCTCCAAACTCGCGAGGGGATTGCGTCGTCGCCCCCTTCGA
>JBFMCM010000151.1:0-2639 GCA_040754355.1 Chloroflexota bacterium
CCCCTCCAGCGTCAGGACGATGAACAGCGCCGCCATGGTGCCCGGCTTGGCAATGTACTCGACCTGCCTCCAGCCTTTGGCAACGGCGGTCCAATCCAGCGCGGCAACCGCCAGCACGAGAATCAATCCGGGGATCATTTCTTCCTCCTTGTCTCGATTTTATACCCAAACCGCCGCAGCACGTCTTCCCGGTTGCGCCAGTCCTTTTCCACCTTGACGCGCAGTTCCAGGAAGACCTTGCGCCCGCCCATTGTCTCGATTTCCTGGCGCGCCGCCGAGCCGATCTTCTTGAGCATCTTCCCGTCCTCGCCAATGACGATGCCCTTCTGCGACTCGCGTTCCACGAAGAGCGTGGCATGGATGTAAGCCATCTCCTGGCTGCGTTCCTTGAACTCGTCAATGCGCACGTTCAGGCCGTGTGGCACTTCGTCTCGAAGCGCTATGAGTGCCGCCTCGCGGATCAGGTCGGCGGCGATCTCGCGCTCATAGAGGTCGGTCAACTGGTCCTCGGGGAACTCCGGCGGGCGGACCGGCAGCCGCGACTCCAGTGCCGCGACCAATTCATCCAATCCCTGGCCGGTGACCGCTGAAAAGGCCGCCGCCGGTGCCTCCGGGACCAGGGACCTGTAGGCCGCGAGACGCGTCTCCAGCGCCTCAGCCGGGACCAGGTCCGTTTTGTTGAGGCCCAGCACCAGGTCCGGTTTGCGGCGCAGGGAGGCATACAGCGCGGCGATGCGCCGGTCGTCCTCGTCAGGGTCCGTGCTGGCATCCGTCAGGAACAGGACCAAGTCCACCCCATCGAGGGCTTCCTCGGCCTCCTGGTTCAGGAACTGGCCGAGTTTGTGCCTGGGGAGGTGAAAGCCGGGCGTATCCACGAAGATGAATTGGGCAGTTTTTGTAGTCAGGATGCCGAGTTGACGGCGGCGCGTCGTTTGCGGGCGCGGCGAGACGGCGGCCACTTTCTGGCCCAGCAGGGCGTTGACCAGTGTGGACTTGCCCACGTTGGGCTTGCCGAGGATGGCGATGAAGCCGGAGCGGAAGTCTGTCATCGTGGTAAGTCTATCATAATCAGCAGAGTCGTGGTTGTGTTATACTTATTTTTGAAACAGGAGAACACCATGAAATATCGTGTGAAACTAAAAAAGACTGAGGAAGGCTATGCCGTCTGGTGCCTCGGTCTGCCGGGTTGTTGGTCGCAGGGAGCGACTGAAAGTGAAGCATTGGAGAACATCAAGGATGCGATTGAAACGTATCTAGCAACCGTGGATGAACTTACGCGCGGAGAGTTGACGCGCCTCGTGGACGTTCCACTCAGCCATGCCTAAACTGCCCGGCATAAATCATCAGCGGGCAGTCAAAGCCTTCGAGAAAGCAGGTTTTTGGGTTGTCAGGGAAGGAAAGCATATTTCAATGACCAATGGGGAGCGGATTATCATCATCCGCGCAACAATCCTGTAAACGCGTTTACCATGGGCGGGATTATCAAAGATGCCGGCCTTACAATCGAAGAGTTCAAGAAATTGCTTTGAAAGATGTTCGATCCCGAAATCCGCGTTGCAACATGACGCGGAGTTTTTTATGTCAAAACCGCTCCCTCTAATTTAAGCAGCCACTCTTTCGTTTTCAGCCCCTGGCCGAGCCCGTAGCCGTGCAATTTCCCGTCCGTGCCGATGACGCGGTGGCACGGGATGACCAGCGGCATCGGGTTGGTGGCCTCGGCGCGCCCGACGGCGCGGGCGGCCCCGTGGCGGCCGACCTGCTCGGCAATTTCTTTATAGGTGCGCGTCTCGCCGTAGGGGATGGCATGGGTGGCCTGCAGAACGGCGCGCTGGAAGGGACGCAGGAGGGTCCAGTCTATCGTGAGGGTGAAGAAGCGGCGCCTGCCTTTCAGGTACTCGCGCAGTTCGCTGACAGCCTCGGCGACCATCTTGGGTTTGTATTCCACCGGGCGCTTGAAGCGCTTTGTCAAATAGGCCTCGAATGCCTCCCTTGATTTTTCGCTTTCGACCGCCGCCAGTCCCTGATCGGAGACGGCCAGCCACAGGTCGCCGATGGGCGTCTTTTTGAGTTCGCCGGTGTAGAGAGGCGGTTTGTCAGTCATGGTACTCTCCTTCAGGCCTTACTGGTTGCCTGGATCTCATCCTGGCTCCAGCGGCCTTCCCCATAACGGCCCCAGGCGATCAACCGCGTTGGGATGATGACCAACACTTGGGTGTGCACATCTTCATCAATCAGATTCCAATTATATTTCGACTCGAACAACAGCGACAGTTCCAACCGCCGTTCGGGTGCCAGTTCTGCCAGCCCGTCGAAGATCAACCCGGCCTCCGGATCCTCCAGGTAGCCGGCCACCTGGACATGTGGGTTTGACCGGATATTGGCCACTTTGATCGATGCGGGTGGGGTCAGCATGTATATACGGCCCTGATCAAAAACATGACAGATCGGCACACTGTGCGGTCGCCCATTGGGACGCACGCTGCTGATCCAACTGAATTTCAAGTCTGCAAAAAGTTGAAGCAAGGCCAGCAAGGTTTTCCGGTCATTGACAACTGATTTCTTTGTCATAGGTGGTCTTTCCCAACGGATCAGGCTGACTTCTATCACGATCCAAGCAGCACTTCCAGATAGGCATCTAT
>JBFMCM010000152.1:0-7144 GCA_040754355.1 Chloroflexota bacterium
CCGAAAAGGCCCCCGTCCTCGACCTGCCCCGCATCCCGGAATTCGTCCGCAAAGCCTTTGAGGAGGGTCGGGCACTGCTGCTGCTCGACGGCACTGATGAAATGACCCCCGACGGCCTCAAGAACGCGGTCGAATTCATCATACTTGTCAAACGAACCTACCCGAAGACTCGCATCGTCACCACCGCCTCGCCGGAATACCTGGACGGACTGGTGACGCTCAACTTCATCCCTTTTGCCCTGGCCGCCTGGAACGATCGCCAGTCTGCTGAATTCCTGAACAAGTGGGCCGCCCTGTGGAAAAAGTATATCGCCGTCGAAGCCTGGGCGCAGGGCAGCCTGGAACATATTGATCCTCTTCTTCTAAATGGTTGGCTCAGCACGGACAGTTCACTGCTCACCCCGCTCGAACTGACGCTCAAAGCCTGGGGCGCGTATGCTGGCGATACGCGCGGCCCGACTCCGGTTGACGCCCTGGAAACCCACTTACGGCGCATGACCCCCGCCAGTATCCCGCCTGGGGCGCTGGAGATCCTGGCCGCACAGATTTACCAGAATACGGAACCAATATTCGACCCGCGCAAAGCACGTGAATGGGTCAAGTCATTCGAGCCTGCCGAGACTGCCCAACCGCCCGCGGACGAGGAACAGACCGGCGAACAGAAAAAAAGAAAAAAGCAAAAACCGGAAAAGACTCAGGCCCCCTCGCTTGGGCTGATTTCCAAACTTGCCGAAAACGGCCTCCTCTCCCAGCACCGACACAATCGAATGCGCTTCTCGAATCCCATCTTCGGCGGTTATTTAGCCGGAAAAGGACTCGGAAATTACAAGCCGGAGGCCGTTCTAGAACAACCGCCCTGGATTGGTAAATTCCTCGCCATGCAATACCAGGCTGCCACTGGCGACGCCACGCTTCTGGCCGAACGGTTGCTGGACACAGTGGATCGCCCGCTCTGGCGCAACCTGCTGACGGTCGCTCGCTGGCTGCGGGATGCACCGCGTCAGGCTGCCTGGCGCGGAACCGCAATGGCAAAACTGGCGGAACTGCTTAGACAAGAAGGTCAGCCTCTGGGTCTGCGCGGCCAGGCCTTGGCAGCCTTATTCCAGAGCAGCGATCCGTCCATCGCCCTGCTCTTCCGGCAAATGCTCGCCGAGCAGCCTGCCGAACTATTGCAGTTGGCAGCCCTGGGGTCCGGCGCGCTTGCCGACGCGAAAGCCGTCCAACTTCTCTCCGATTTGACTGCGCACCCCATCCCCAACGTCCGCCGCGCTGCCTGCCTCGCCCTGGTCAATATCGGGACCGAAGCGGCCATGGATGCCGTTGGAGCCTCCCTCCTTCACGGTGACGAAAATCAATGCCGTGCGGCAGCCGAGGCTTTGGCAAATAATCACAAAGAGGGATATGCGATGTTACGCGAGGCTGCCGCACTCGATGATTTGATGGTGCGCCGGGCGGCAGCGTACGGCCTTGGGCGTGTCCCGGAAGAGTGGGCTGTCAATATGTTGACCAAACTCCAAACCGAAGATGACCAGTGGGTCGTCCGCAATGCTGCCAATGAGGCCGTGGAGGAACGCCAGCGCCCCAACCCGCGCATCCCCAAGCGCTTGCCGCCTCCAACCGAATCTCCCTGGATCATCGCCTTCGCCGGGAAACAGGGCGTGGGCGTCACTCCCGACAAGCCCCCCACCGACCTGCTCCTGACCGCCCTCAAATCCGGTTCACCAGACGAGCGTATCGCTTCCCTGTATTATCTGCGCACGATGCCAATCGAAGGCGTTTTCGGCGCGTTGTACCAGGCGATGTACAGCGGTGTCCTGGAAATACGTGAGGCCGCATTTCAGACTGTCGCTGAGATGGCCGCGCGCGGTGTGGATGTCCCTGACCCGGTTCAATTCGGTGTGGGGTACTGATGGGCGATTCACCCATCTTGATGACCATCGCCGTACTTGGCGGCACCGGCAAAGAGGGCAAAGGCCTGGTATATCGCTGGGCGAAAGCCGGCTACCGGGTCCTGGTCGGCTCGCGCTCTCCCGAGAAGGCACAGGCCGCCGCCGCTGAATTAACCGACCTACTGCAAGGCAAAGCAGTGATCGAAGGACTGGGCAATCCGGAGGCCGCCCGTCAAGCCAATGTGGTCGTCCTGGCTGTTCCCTACGCAGCCCACCGGACGACGCTCGAATCGGTTCGAGAGGCTATCCAGGGCAAACTGCTGGTGGACGTCACTGTTCCACTTGTCCCGCCAAAGGTCATGAAAGCGCAAATGCCGCCAGCCAGCAGTGCCGCGCAGGAAGCCCGCCTCATCCTGGGCGAAGGCGTGGAGGTCTGCACGGCTTTCCAGAACATCTCCTACGAGCATCTAATGGACGACACCGAGGTGCTCGATTGCGACGTCCTGGTCACTGGCACGAGCAAGGAGGCCCGCAGCGAGACCCTGAAACTGGTCGAGGCCGCGGGACTGACCGGCTGGGACGCCGGTCCGCTCGAAAACTCGATGGTCGTCGAAGGCTTGACCAGCGTTTTGATCTATATCAATAAACAATACAACAGCACGCACGCTGGTTTGAAAATCTCGGGAGTAAACCGCATGTGATCTACTTGTAAACGGAGAGTTCATGCCCCTTTCCTTCACTCCCATCCCGAAAATCCCTCTCATCCAGCCCGGCGATAACCTGGCCGATATCCTGTTGACTGCCATCCAGGACGCCCATTTGACCCTCGAGGACAACGATATCCTCGTCCTGGCGCAGAAAATCGTCAGCAAGTCCGAAGGGAGGCAGGTCAACCTGTCCACCATCAAGCCGTCCGAAAAAGCCGTCGAACTGGCCAAGCAGGCCGATAAAGACCCGCGCCTGGCCGAACTCATCCTGCGCGAAAGCCGCGCAATCCTGCGCGTCCGCCCAGGGACAGTGATCGTGGAACACCGCCTGGGTTTCGTCTGCGCCAGCGCCGGGATTGACCACTCCAACGTCAGCGCACCGGCAGCAAAAAGCGCCACCACAAAGGCCGAAGACTGGGTGCTCATGCTCCCCGAAAATCCCGACCGTTCGGCGCTCGAAATCCGCCGCCGGTTGAAACTGCTCACCAACCATCGCCTGGGCGTGATGATCGTCGATTCCCACGGGCGCGCCTGGCGGCACGGTGTGGTAGGCACCTGCATTGGACTTTCCGGCCTGCCCGCCGTGGTGGACGCGCGCGGCAAGCCTGACCTGTTCGGCTACCGTCTGCGCATCACCTTCGTTGCCGCCGCCGACGAACTGGCCGCAGCCGCCTCGCTCGTCATGGGCGAAGCCGCCGAAGGGACGCCTGCCGTCATCGTGCGCGGTTTCCCCTATCCACTGCGGGAAGGGTCGCTCAAGGAGCTTATCCGTGACAAGAAACACGACCTGTTCAGGTGAAAGACATGAGAAGACAGAGCGGGAAGCCGCCTTTTACATTTACCCTGGCACCGGTCACTGGTTCTGCGAAGAAGACCGCCCGGAGTACAACCCTGAAACCGCCTCCCTGGCCTGGCAGCGGACAATCGAATTCCTGCACACGCATCTATGAATGGGGATTTCTGGACCTTCCTCGACCAACTCATCGCCCAACACAAACTGGTCATTGACCGTCCCAAAGGGACGCGCCACCTGCGCTTCCCGGAAATCGTTTACCCGCTGGACTACGGCTATCTCGACGGCACGACCTCCGGCGACGGCGCAGGCATTGACGTCTGGCTCGGCGCATCCGGGACCCGCGACCTATCCGCGGTGATCCTGACAGTGGACACATTCAAGCGAGACGTTGAGATCAAACTCCTTCTCGGTTGTTCGGAAGAAGAAACACAAATTGCGCTAGCCTGTAACAACAACGACGCAATGCGTGCATTTCTCGTACTCCGACCAAAACATGAGACATGAAATCAATCCCTGAATCCCACCACGATTTACTAAAAGACGAAACGAAAGCCTTTGTCTACCTCGCCACCCTCAACCGTGACGGCTCCCCGCAGGTGACACCCGTCTGGTTCAATACCGAAGGCGAATACATCCTCATCAACTCAGCCAAAGGCCGCGTGAAAGACCGTAACATGCGCGCCCGTCCCAATGTGGCCTTGTGCATCCAAGATCCGGTCAATCCGTACCGCTATCTTCAAATCCGAGGAAAAGTCATCGAGACTACCGAGAAGGGTGCGGACGAGCACATTGATACACTTAATTTCAAATATCATGGGAAGGATAAATTTACCTCCCGCCGACCAGGCGAAGTCCGCGTGCTTTACAAAGTACAGATCGAGAAAGTGGATGCGCATGGATGACAGTGGACGGTAGACCGTAGACCGTGATATGCCTGCGATAGTGAATCTATAATAAAGAGGGAAGATGGCTTTCAAATTTGAGCAACTGGAAGTTTGGCAATTGGCTTTGGATTATGTTGACTTGATATATGAGTTGGCAGGCAAGCTACCAAAGCGCGAAGATTTCAATCTCAAATCACAAATCATTCGCGCCGCAACTTCGATTGCCCTGAACATCGCCGAAGGTTCGACCAGTCAGAGCGACGCAGAACAAGCCCGCTTTCTAGGTATGGCAATCCGCTCCTTGATCGAAACGGTTGCGTGTCAGCGAATCATCAAGCGCAGAAATTATATGACCGATGATTCAATTCTTGACAGAGCGGATGACAAGGCTCAATCGCTGGCGAAAAGATTGCATACCTTCCGCAAAGTGCTTTCCTCAACAAGCGCGATTCGCGAAGAACAAGCGTCCTATGAAACCAGCGAAATCTAAAAGTCACCGTCCACCGTCCACCGTCCACGGTCGAAACGTTGCTCTCGCGGGCGGCGTCGGCGGAGCGAAACTCGCCGACGGCCTCGCCCAACTCCTGCCTCCCGAAGACTTGACCATCGTCGTCAATACTGGTGATGACTACGAGCATTTCGGTCTGTATATTTGCCCCGACCTGGATACGGTCTGCTACACGCTAGCCGGCTTGGCGAATCCCGACACCGGCTGGGGCCGCGCCGGCGAGACCTGGCAGGCGATGGAAAACCTGAAACACCTCGGCGCGCCGGACTGGTTCCACCTCGGCGACCGCGACCTGGCGACCCACCTCGAACGGACGCGGCGCCTGAGAGAAGGCCAGTCGCTCACCCAGATCACCCGCGACTTCTGCAAAGCCTGGGGCGTGAAGCACACTGTTCTGCCGATGAGTGATGACCCTTTGCGAACTATTGTTGATACAGTCGAATTTGGCGAACTGCCGTTCCAGGAATATTTCGTCAAACACCGCTGCGCGCCGAAGGTGAAAGGCTTCCGCTTCGCGGGGATCGAATCGGCGCGGCCCACGCCCGAGGTCCGGCAGGTGCTCGAAGAAACGGAGGCGGTCGTTATCTGCCCGTCCAATCCGTGGGTGAGCATTGACCCAATTCTAGCCATCCTCGGTCACCCGTCACCCGTCTCACGTCACACGGCAGTTGCCGTCTCGCCCATCATCGGCGGGAAAACGGTCAAGGGTCCGGCGGCGAAGATGTTTGCCGAGTTGGGGATCGAGCCCTCAGCGCTGGCAGTCGCCGAGCATTACAAGAACCTGCTGGCTGGATTTGTAATTGACACGATTGATGCTGACCTGGCTGAGAACTTGCGACTTGCCAACCTGCCAACATGCATCACGAATACGTTGATGCAATCGCGATCCGACCGAAGACGTTTAGCGAAAGATGTGTTAGACTTTATCCAAACATTATGACGATTTGGGCAATTGTCCCCGTAAAACCACTGCGGCGCGGAAAGTCCCGGTTGGCGGGCATGTTGACGGAAGATCAGCGCACCCGCCTGAACCGCTACTTGCTCGAACATATCCTGACCGTTCTTAACGAAGTCCCCGAAATCGAACACACCCTGGTCGTCAGCCGCGACCCGGCTGCGCTTGCCCTGACGCGCGAAATCGGCGGCCGCACCGTGCTGGAGAACGGCGCGCCGCAGTTCAATACCGCCCTCAAACGCGCCACCGCGGTCGCCACCATGCACGGTGCCCATGCAGTATTGATCCTGCCCGCCGATCTGCCGCTCATCAAGGCTGCGGATATCAAAAAACTGCTGGAACGTGGGAAAAAGCCGCCCGTGGTCGTCATCGCCCCTGACCGGCGGGAGAACGGCACAAACGGCTTGTTGGTCAATCCCGCCGGACTGATCGAATACGGCTACGGTCCCGGCTCCAACCACCGGCACGCGGAACGGGCCGCGGAGGCCGGCGCGCGGGTGGAGTTAGTCCCATCTAAAACTATCGGTCTCGACCTCGACCTGCCTGAAGACCTGGAAATGGTGGGAGGATTGAAAGGATTGAATTTGGAATAGGGCACGCCCAGGCGTGCCCTATTGTTTCGCACAGGCGTTATAATACATCGGGATTGTCAGACAAATCAACAGACTGAGGTGTGCCATGGAGAACACGAACGTCCATTCGCTCATCATGACTCCAGCCCAACTCCAGACCGAGTTGCTGCGCTGCGAGTTTTGCGAGGAGAAACCCTGCCGGGAAGCCTGCCCCGCTCACTGTTCCCCGGCCGATTTCATCATGGCGGCGCGCGTCGGCCAGCCATCCGACATCCGCCGTTCGGCAGCGGAGATCATGCACGCCAATCCGTTGGGTGGAATTTGCGGCCTGGTCTGCCCGGATACGCTGTGCATGGCTGCCTGCTCGCGTAAAAAGTTCGATGGTCCGATCAATATCCCGCTCGTCCAGGCCACCATCGTGGAGATGGCAAAGGGATTGGGCGGCATCCCTGAATTTTCAAAACCAAAATTAAACGGTAAGAAAGTCGCCATCATCGGCGGCGGACCGGCCGGCCTGGGTGCAGGCTCAGCCCTGGCGCAGATGGGCTACACGGTGGACATCTTCGAGAGCCGCGACCGCCTCGGCGGGATGGTGAACCTGATCCCGGAACACCGCCTCGACCGCAAAGTCATCGCAACCGACATCCAATTTGCCCTCTCCCTGGGCAACATCGCCATCAAGACCGGCACGAAAATCGAAAATCCAAACGAATTGCTCGAACAATACGACGCTGTCTGCGTGGCCGCCGGGTTGTGGAAGCCCATCGAACTCGACATCGAAAACGAGAACCTCGCCATCAAGATGGTGGGCCTGCTCTCGGATTCATCGGCTT
>JBFMCM010000153.1:0-13767 GCA_040754355.1 Chloroflexota bacterium
CTGAGACGGTGCCGGTGATCAAGTAAAGCAAAGACTTCCGAGGTCTTATAGGCCTCGGAAGACTCATAGTTTACTTGCCATTACCTCGGTATATCTGCACTTGTGCTCTTTCCAGCGTAACTAAACCGGCTACGATGTGTCCCTCAATGGCTTCTAAAAACGCTTCGAGTTTTTTCTTTGTATCCACCAACTCGACCACCATTGGCATGTCAGTAGAAAGTTGTTCGATCTTGAAAGTCTGAATGTTGCGGCTGTTCGCCCCGAATCCCATAATGCCGCGTAAAACCGTCGCGCCAGCCAGACCTTCCAATTTGGCTTTTCGGACAATCCACTCGTAAAGCGGTTTACCTTCGTGCTTGTCTGTCTCCCCGATAAAAATCCGCAATAGATATCCTTCTTCGTGCAATTTCATTTTTACCTCCAGAGCAGATAAGCAATTGTACGTCCAAGCCAGACAAGGAACAAGCCCAGAATCACATTCGCAGAAATATTCCCTAAAGCACTCAGCATTTGACCGCCACGAAAAAGATTCATCGTTTCATTTCCAAATGATGAAAAAGTTGTAAATCCGCCCAGAACACCGATAAAAATCAATGAGCGAATCTCGGATGGGAACACTCCTCTAGATTCTGCCAATTGTGACAACAGGCCAATCATAAAGCAACCCATAAGATTAACTGCCATTGTTCCATACGGAAAACCAGAACTATTACTGACCTCCTGAACATAACCGCCAAGTAGATAGCGGGATATAGAGCCAATAAATCCACCGACACCAATCAGCACAACTTTAAACATAAACGACTCCTCCAAAACAGAATTTGGTAGGAGTCATCAGCGGAAGGCGATTATGGGCGGACTCCATCGCCGAACGTGAATTTTATCATAAACTAACACTTATCCGCCTACGTAAAAAGGAAGTCTCCTCCTTCTATCTACTTGACAATCAGAATATATGTTCTATAATGGGGGTATGGATGCTATCGTTCGACTGAAGACTCTGACCGAACAGATGTCACTCGAACAGGACGTCGAGCATTCCCCAAATGCGCCCTATCTCGACCGGAGCGAGAACTGTCCCGACGCAGTCTTTATTCATCCGGCCGTGCTACCAAATGGGCAGCGGATTAAACTCCTGAAGACTCTGCTTTCCTCGGCCTGCGAGAGGGATTGTTACTACTGTCCCTTCCGCGCCGGTCGAGACATGCGCCGCGCCACATTCCAGCCGGAAGAGTTTGCTCGTCTATTTATGCAGTTGACCGTAAAAGGTATCACTGAGGGGGTTTTCCTCAGTTCTGGCCTGGTCGGTGGTGGTGTCCGCACAGAAGATAAACTCATTGACACCGCTGACATCCTTCGTAATAAATTGGGCTTTCGCGGCTACATCCACCTCAAGGTCATGCCCGGCGCAGAGAAAGCACAAGTGGAACGCGCTATGCTGCTCGCTGATAGAGTCTCCGTGAACCTGGAAGCGCCCAACGACAAGCGCCTGGCAAAATTGGCTCCCCACAAGCAGTTCATGGATGAATTGCTCCAGCCTTTGAAATGGATGGCTGAGATCCGTCACACCCAGTCGGGTTACAAAGCCTGGAATGGACGCTGGCCTTCGGCGGTGACACAATTCGTTGCCGGCGGCGCGGGCGAGTCGGACCTCGAACTGCTCTCTACCACAGACTATCTTTATCGTCGCCTTGGCTTGAAACGCGCTTATTACTCCCCCTTCAATCCCATCCCGGATACCCCGCTAGAGAACCAGGCGCCGACGCCGGTCCTCCGTGAGCACCGTTTGTATCAGGCATCGTTCTTGCTGCGCGACTACAACTTCGAAGTAGAGGAACTGCCCTTCGAAGCAGACGGCAGGCTGCCGGTCCATACCGACCCGAAACTGGCCTGGGCGCAGAAAAATCTAGTCGAGTGTCCTGTCGAAATCAATCGTGCCGGGCGCGGCCAGTTGATGCGCGTTCCCGGCATTGGACCAAAAGGAGTGGAGACGATTCTACGGGCCCGGCGACAAGGCAGGATAAAGGATTTATCCGTACTGAAGAAAATGGGGGTTCTGACGGATCGTGCTGCCCCATTCTTGTTACTCGACGGGCGGCGCGCCGCCTATCAACCAGCTCTATTCTAGAAGAGGAACTTCCACGGGGGATAAGCCGTCTTTCCCATTGACCAGACCTTAGAATCTCATTAAACTAGTTATAAGAAAAGGAGCGACAGATGAAAAAATCGCCTATCGTAATTATTCTGCTCACCCTGTTAGTTGCCGCGTGCAACCTGCCGGGAAGCGTTACAGCCACCCCCACCCAGGAATCGCCTGACGCTGTCTATACTCACGCGGCCGAGACCATGAGTGCCGAACTGACGCGTGTAGCGCTGCTGACTTCACCGGAAGTCGCCATTCCCACTACCACCTTCACTTCCACCCCCTCTAATACGCCAATTTACACAGCGACCAGGACCCCTATCCCCTGCCTGTTAGTGGGATATAGCGACGCCACCATCGATGTGACCGTGCCGGACTACACAATCATGGCACCGGGTCAGGCCTTTATTAAAACCTGGCGTCTGACCAATACAGGCACCTGTACCTGGAACTCGTCCTACCAGTTGGTGTTCGACCACGGTGACGGTATGGGTGTGACCAGCGGTTATTCCCAAACTCTAACCGCCGGAACAGTTGCCCAGGGCCAGACAGTGGATGTTTCGGTCAATCTTGTTGCCCCTATGACTCCCGGTACTTACACTGGCTACTGGCGCTTCCGCGATCCGAATGGTGTTTATTTCGGCATTGGCGGTTCTGGTACATGGATCGTCAAGATTGTGGTGGTCAACACTGTGGTCGTCACACTCGCGCCGGTGGTTGGTGAAAGCGGCACGATCCGCGCGGATGGAGGTCCGTGGCCGGATTACACTGCCGGTGAATCGAACGCGGATATCACAAAGTCAGTTCAGACCTACCTGAGTTATAACATTGCCGGCATACCGGCTGGTTCAACAATCACAGAAGCCAAATTCGACTTTACGGCTTATAGCACGATGGGATCCCCGTTTGGCTTGGGTCCGCTAAATGCGTATGTTGCTGACTATGGTGCTGTGTTAGATATGGCCGACTTTGTTCCTGGCTTCCCCCCAGGAAATATCGCCGACTGGGGCTCGACCGCAGCGTTAAATATTATTGAAGCATCTACTGAATTAAAGGCAGCCATTCAATCTAAACTGGGCACCAGCCGAATAATCTTGCGGCTGCAATTCGCAGGATCGAACATGGATGCTGTAAAAGACAGAATCACATTTACGAATCCCAGCCTGATCGTGACATACACAACGCCGTAGTAGAACGAACTCCCGAAGGTCATCTTCGGGAGTTCTTATTTTCACTTTAGGGCCTGCCAGGCTCCTGTCCAGGGACGTCCCAACCGATGCCCGGCCGGTACCGTGATCCTGTTCAGCCGTTGGGCAACCTGGGCAGCCACCTGGGCCACATTGCCCCAATCCTCCGCGAGGGCAGCCTCTCGCATCTTCGCGCCCAATTGACCGGCCCAGGCCCACTCCATGCGGAATTTATCTGCCTTTACCCAGTAGCCGCGTTTTTCCCAGGCCGCCACCGAGACGTCAATCGTCCCAGCGATGGCAGCCAGGGCCAGAGCGATGTACGCAGCCAGATCGCGCGCCTCGGTTCCAGGTTCGGTCTGGCGCGCCAGTTCGCGCACTGCCAGTACGACGGTCTTGGTCAGGCGAGTGCGTTCCTTCCCGGCGCTGTCGAGGTTGATGACTCTGCTCAATGTTTCCTCCGTTCCACCAAATTGCGGCGATTATACCCTCATCCCCGGCTGGATAAACCCAAGGTGTCTGAAAATGTATGCAAATGGTTAACGCCGCCAGGCCTTTTATTGACGCCCCTTCCCCTCTCGGCTATAATTCCGCCGTTCCCTCACCTTAGCCCCTCTCCCCTCGGGAGAGGGGCTGGAGTGAAGGAGGGGAAGTGCTGGAACTGGCAGACAGGCATGACTTAGGATCATGTGCCGCAAGGCGTAGGGGTTCAAGTCCCCTCTTCCCCACCACACAATTATCCTGGTAATTTTTCACGAGGCATGCCCCGTGACCAAATATCAAGCACGGGATTGCCCGTGACTCCATAACAAGGCAAGGAAAATCATTGAAACTCGATACCCAATCCCGCGACGATCACCAGGTAACCATGACGGTCACCCTGGAACAATCGCAAATGGAAAGTGCCAAGCACCGCGCGGCTCGCAAGATTTCAGAACGCAAGTCTGTCCCCGGTTTCAGGCCCGGGAAAGCCCCCTATGAAGTGGTTGTTCGCACATTCGGTGAAGGTGCCATCGTCGAAGAAGCCGTAGACTTGCTTCTGGATGAAATCTACCCCAAAGCGCTCGACGAGGCCAAACTCGAACCTGGCGCATCTGGTTCTCTCGAGAAAATGGAAGACCTGGACAAAGAACCGAAGTTCGTCTTCACCGTTCCACTAGCCCCAAAAGTCGAACTGGGCGATTACCGCTCGGTGCGCGTCCCCTACGACTGGCAAGAGCCGGGCGAAGAAGAGGTCAAGAAATCCATCCAGGACCTGCGTCAGATGTATGCCAAGACCGAAACAGTTGACCGCCCTATCCGGCAGGGTGATTTCGTGTTGATTGACTTGAAGGGCGAGAAAATTAAACCCGATAATGGTGAGGCTCCGCTAATAGAACGCACCGGTTTCCCTGTTTTTATCCGCACAGATGAAAAAGTTGATGAATGGCCTTACAGCGGGTTCGCCCAGGAACTGCTCGGTGCAAGCGCCAGCGAGACAAAGACCTTTTCCTATAAATTTCCCAAAGACCACGCCGACGAGTCACTGAAGGGACAGAATATCAAGTTCGAAGTCACAATCAAAATGGTGCGCGGTTCCATCCTGCCCGATTTGAATGATGAGTTTGCAAAAAAACTTGGACCGTTCGAAAACATACAAGCACTACGCGATGCCCTCAAGGCCAACCTGGCCTCACGTTCCAAGGCCGACTACGACGATGAATTCTTCGCCAAAGTCATCGAGGCGATCAAGTCTTCGGCGGTCATCAAGTACGCACCGCAAACACTCGAGCATGAAGTGGGACACGTTATGGAAGACATCAAATCACGGCTGGCGAGACAGGGCTTGGACCTGCCGGCTTATCTCAAGAGCCGCAACACCGACGAGGAGAAATTCGTTGCCGAAGAAGCCCGCCCGACAGCCGTCAAACGTCTCGAGCGCTCGCTCTTGCTGGATGAAATTGCCCGGGTCGAAAAAATCGAACTCAGCAAAGAGCAATTGGACGATTCTTTCCAGCAGACGCTTTACGATGTTGCCGGAAATGAAGAATTTCAGAAATATCTGAATGGCAAGTCCAAGCCGCCCAAGCGATTCATAGATGCGATTGCGATGGAATCAGCCAACCGCGCCTATCTCCAACAAACGCTGGAGCGCCTCAAGGCCATTGCCACCGGTCAGGCTCCCGCGCTCGGGGCGGAAGGCAAGCCTCGGGTCGAGGAAAAGAAAGCCGCCCGGAAGAGCAGCGGAGCCGGTAAATCTTCCGGCGAGAAAAAGGCGAAATCCGCCTCGGCCAGCGCCGGGTCCAAAAAGAGCGCCGGGAAGTCATCCGCCAGTAAATCGAAATAACTGGTTTGTTTATAAAGAACGGAGTATCCATGTCCATTCCCAATTTTCACAGCGTCATTCCAATGGTAATCGAATCGTCAGGACGCGGCGAACGCGCCTATGACATCTATTCGCTCCTCCTCAAGGAGCGCATCATCTTCGTTGGCACGCCGATTGACGACCAGGTGGCCAATGTCATCGTGGCGCAGTTGCTCTTCCTCAGCCGGGAAGACCCGGAGAAGGAAATCCAGATGTATATCAATTCCCCCGGGGGTGTCATTTACGCTGGACTGGCCATCTATGACACCATGCAGATGATCTCCAACCCCATCAGCACGGTGGCCGTGGGTGTGACCGCCTCGTTCGGGACCGTACTCCTGACCGCCGGGACGAAAGGCCGCCGCTACGCCTTGCCCAATTCCACCATCCACCTGCACCAGCCTTTAGGCGGCGCGCAGGGACAGGCTACCGATATCGAAATCCAGACCAAGCAGATCCTGCGCCTGCGCACGCTCCTGAACGAGATCCTGGTCAGGCATACCGGCCAGCCGGAGGACATGATCAAGCGCGATACCGACCGCGATTTCTACCTGGACGCCCGGGGAGCCGTCAATTACGGGCTGGTGGACCAGGTGCTCGAAGTCCCGGAGAAGAAGTAACCAGTGAGCAGTAATCAGCGATCAGTTTGGGACGGCCCTTCGGGGCCGTCTTTTTTTTTGGCGCTTGTGGTGCAAGTCTCCGACTTGCCGCGCCTCCACGCCTGATATAATTCTGCCCATGATTCCCCCTCACACTCAAGGTCTCATCCTCGACATGGACGGTGTGTTGTGGCGCGGCGATGAGCCGATCGGAGACCTGCCGCGCATCTACGCACGAATTCTCAAACGCGGCCTGAAGGTAGTCTTCGCCACAAACAACGGGACGCGCACCCCGCAGCAATACGTGGAGCGCCTGGCGTCCTTTGAGGTAAATGTCGAGCCCTGGCAGGTGGTCACCTCGGCGCTGGCGGTGGCGGAGTTGGTGGAGAAAGCCCTCACCCCTTCCCCTCTCCCTGTGGGAGAGGGGCCAGGGGTGAGGGGGGTTTTCGCCATCGGCGAGACCGGCGTGATGGAGGCTTTACGCGCCAAAGGGATCGAACCGCTGCCCATAGAGCGCGCTGACGAAGCCCAGGCGGTGGTGATGGGCATTGACCGGCAGGTCAATTTCGAGAAAATGTGCGCGGCCACCTTGCTCGTCCGGCGCGGCCTGCCCTTCTACGCCACCAACCCCGATAAAACCTTCCCGACGCCGCGCGGTGAGATTCCGGGGGCAGGCGCATGGATTTCGGTGGTTATCACCGCAACGGGAATCGAGCCAATCTATGCCGGCAAGCCGTCCCCCTACCTGCTCGAATTGGCGCGCCAGCGATTGAGCACGGCCAGGGAAGAAACCCTTGTGGTGGGCGACCGCCTGGAGACCGACATCGCCGGGGGCCAGGCAGCTGGGATGCCCGTGGCGCTGGTGCTTTCGGGAGTTTCCACGTGGGAGCAGGCGGAGGCGTGGAGACCGGATGTGGATGTAATAGCAGAGGATCTGGCTGGATTGGTAAAATAGACCAACCTTTCTGGATCTTTATCTCTTACAGAATGAAACTCATCTACAATCTATCCCTCGCTGATCTCGTTGCTACCTTTGCGGACTGGGGCGAACCAGCTTACCGCGCCAATCAGGTCTGGCAGGGGCTGTACCGGCATTTCTGGAATATACCCGACCAATTCACCCAATTGCCCGTTACCCTGCGCGCCCGGCTGGGGGAGGGATTCTGTTTCGATGTACTCCAACCGATCAAGACACTGGAATCGTCCGACAGGCAAACTATTAAAACGCTATTCCAATTAAACGACGGAAAGGCTATTGAAGCGGTGCTCATGGAATACAATCGCCGGCGCACCCTTTGCATCTCCACCCAGGTCGGATGTGCGATGGGTTGCGTCTTCTGCGCCACGGGACAGATGGGATACAAACGTCATCTCTCCAGCGGCGAGATCGTCGCCCAGGTCATGTACTATGCCCGGCTGCTGGGCGCCGAAAACCAGGCTGTCACCAACGTGGTCGTGATGGGCATGGGCGAACCATTCCACAATTACGATAACACGATGGCCTCCATTGACAGGCTCAACGATCCGCAGGGGTACAATTTCGGGGCTCGGCGTTTCACCATCTCGACTGTCGGCCTGGTTCCGGTTATCCGTCGCTTTACCAAAGAGAAGCGCCAGGTTAATCTGGCTGTTTCCCTCCACGCCGCGGACGATAGCCTGCGCGCTTCCATGCTTCCCATCGCAAATAAATACCCGCTCGAAGACCTCCTATCCGCCTGCCGTGACTATGTGACTGCCACCGGTCGGCGGATTACCTTTGAGTGGGCGCTCGTGCAAGGGGTCAACGACACGCCCGAACAGGCTCGCTTGCTTGCGCAGCGCTTGAAGGGAATGCTCTGTCACGTCAATGCCATTCCCCTCAACCCCACCCACGGGTATCACGGAGAGGCAACCAGCCGTGAACGGGCGAGGGAATTCCAAGAGATTCTAATTACTCACGGAATTCCCTGCACACTTCGCTTGAGGCGCGGGATTGATATTCAGGCCGGTTGCGGTCAATTGGCTTATGGGGATTGATATTGTTAGAATTTTGGTGTGAGTTGTTGGCTATACGCAATCTATATGTTCTTGCCCTTTTCTCCGCTTTCGGGTATAGTCATCCCCGTTATTCACGCTCGTCACAACGGTGAAGCATGTCCTCCTCTGCTGAAATACACCCTTCCTGGCTGGACCGTCCCCTCCCCCTCCTGAATAAGGCCATTACAACTGAAATCCTCCTGTTTGGGGTCATTCTCGCCCTGGCATTCGTCAGTCGTTTCTACGGGCTGGGCGAGCGCGCCCTCAGTCATGACGAGAGTGTGCATGTCTATTATTCGTACCTTTTCTCTGAAGGGCAAGGCTATTTCCACACCCCGCTATCGCATGGTCCGCTGCAATTCCATTTGATTGCCCTGCTGTTCTTCTTCTTCGGCTCGAGCGATTTCGTCGGCCGCCTGCCGCACGCCCTCGCCGGCATCCTGACCATCCTCATGCTTTGGAACTGGCGCCGCTATCTTGGCCGCGCCGGCACGTTCGTTGCTGCCTTGTTGATGATTATATCACCCTTCATGCTCTATTACGGACGCTATGCCCGCAACGAATCCTTCGTGGCGCTCTTCGGCGTGCTGACGCTTTATGCCATCCTGCGTTATCTGGAAACGGGGAAAAATCGTTATCTCTACCTGCTGACCACCGCCACCGTTCTACATTTCACCGTCAAAGAAACGGCTTTTATTTACACTGCCCAGGCCCTTGTATTCCTGGCTGTCTATTTCATCTTCCGCGTCACCAACCTGCCCTGGAAGCGAGACCGGTTGTACAACTGGTTCCTGGCTGCCCTGGCTCTCGGCGTCTTGCTGGCCTGTGCTGCGGCCGGTCTGGCTCTCTACAGCCGCGGCATGCCGGCACTCGACGCCGCCCAAACGGCTGATCCGCTCATCCCCGGCCAGACACTGGAAGCCGGAGAAAACGCCGTCCCGGTCAGTGCCAGCGCTCTCCCTACCGCAATCCTCGTGACAGGTATTTCTGGAGGCGCAGCCCTGCTGGCCGCCATCGGCCTGCTCGTCGCTGGAAACGGATGGCAGAATCTCCGCCGCGAGCGCGCCTTCGACATGCTCATCCTGCTCGGCACCTTCGTGCTACCGCAATTGGCCGCCTTCCCGGCCAGATGGCTGGGATGGAATCCACTCGAATATCAAATTACCTGGCCCGGCTGGGACCTGGCAGCCATCTTCAGCCAGGCGCCGGCTAAAACCGCTGCCGTTTTCCTTATCCTGGCGCTCGTATCCGTCGCCATTGGCATGATCTGGGATGGCAAGCGCTGGCTGCGGCACGCGGCGCTCTTCTGGGGTATCTACGCTCTCTTCTACACCAGTCTCTTCACCAATCCGGCCGGCTTCTTCACCGGCACCGTCGGCTCACTGGGATACTGGCTCGAACAGCAGGGCGTCCATCGCGGCAGCCAGCCCTGGTACTATTACCTGCTGGTGCAGATCCCGGTCTATGAATTTCTGCCTGCCTTGGGACTCATCCCGGCCATTTTCTTCGGGCTGCGACGCAAATCCCCCCACCCCATCGAGCCGGTCACGGACCCTTCGACAGGGCTTCGACAGGCTCAGCCCGGCGGCTCAGGGCAGCGCCCGAAACCTGTGGGCGAAAAAGCCCCGGTCTTCGCCCTGCTCCTGTGGTGGGCGCTTTCCAGCCTGTTTGCCTATACCGTAGCCGGGGAAAAAATGCCCTGGCTGATAGTCCACATCGCCCTGCCGATGATATTGCTAACGGCCTGGGGACTGGGCCAAGTCATCGAGCGGGTGGACTGGCGCGAGGTCCGGGGGCGAGGCGGGATTTGGGTGGGTCTGCTCCTGGTAGTTTTTATAGCGGCCCTGACCGGGATGCTGGTCAGCCTGTTGGGACTGAATCCGCCTTTTCAGGGCAAAACAGAGGCGCAGCTGCTCGCCACCGGCCACTTCCTGTTCGGGCTGGTGACAGCCCTGGCAAGCGGTGGAGGCCTGTTCTACCTGGCGCGTGGATGGGATTGGAAGAATGTTGCCCGACTGGCCGCATTGGTCGTCTTCGGATACCTGGCCGTTCTCACCGGGCGAACCGCGATGCGTGCCGCTTACGTAAATGCCGGTCATGCCACCGAATACCTGGTCTATGCTCATGGCGCAGACGGGATAAAAGGCCTGCTGAAGCAGATCGAGGTCATCTCACAGCGCACCAGCGGCGGATATAACGAACTGGTCATCGCCTACGACGCCGGCGGTGAAACCCAGGGAGTCTCCTGGCCGTGGAAATGGTACATGCGTAACTTCCCCAACGCCGTCCCCTATTACACCCCCGACGAAACCACGCTCGAGGCGGACGTCATCGTTGCCGACCCGCAGAGTTACGATGAAGTGAGCGCGTTGACTGGGAATGATTACTATCAGTTCGACACCCTGCGCATGGTCTGGCCGAACCAGGATTATTTCGAACTGACCTGGGAGAGAATCAACGAAATGTTGACCGACCGCCGTTTACGCGCCGCCATTTTCCAAATCTGGTACGACCGCGATTATTCCCTCTACGCCGAGGTGTTGGGAAAATCCGGGTTCGATCTGTACGATTGGAAACCGAGCGATTCGATGCGCATGTACGTCCGCAAAGATGTGGCCGAGAAAGTCTGGGAATACAACCTGCTCCAACAACTCACCCTCCAGCAAGATCCCTACGAACAGGGCAGCATTCAACTAACTGCCGATTTCACATTCGGCCTGCCCGGCTCCGGCAATGGCTATTTCAATGCTCCCCACGGGATCGCCGTTGCCCCGGACGGCAGTTTGTACGTGGTTGACACGAACAACAATCGCGTCCAACATTTTTCAGCGGAGGGAGAATTCCTGGATGGCTGGGGGACGTTTGCGGACATCGCCATCGGCGAGGCGCCTCTTGGGACCTTCAACCTGCCCTGGGCGTTGGCTGTCTCGCCGGATGGACAATGGGTCTACGTAACCGACACCTGGAACCACCGCATTCAGAAATTCACCGCCGAAGGTGAACCCGTGGTCGCTTGGGGTTATGCCTTGTATCATGTCACCCTGGGCGACCCATTCGGGTTATGGGGGCCGCGCGGCGTTGCCGTAGACAACGAGGGGCGCGTCTATGTGGCCGATACGGGCAACAAACGGATCGTCGTCTATGATGCAGATGGCAATTTTCTCGCCCAGTTTGGCGGAGCCGGGATGCAGCCCGGCCTGTTGGATGAGCCGGTCGGCATTGCGGTGGATGGACAGGGTTTCGTCTACGTGGCCGACACCTGGAACCAGCGCATCCAGGTCTTCGCTCCGGGCACAGACGAATTGACCTGGGCCTCTACCCTCCAATGGGATGTGGCCGGCTGGTACGGCGAGTCTTTGGAAAATAAACCCCTGCTGGCAGTGGATGACTTCGGACACATCTTCGTTGCCGACCCCGAACTGGCGCGCGTCCTGGAATTTACCAACAGCGGCGCGTTCATACGCGCCTGGGGCGAGGCAGGCTACGGGTCTGGGAAGTTCGGCCTGGTCTCCGGCCTGGCAGTGGACGACCAGGGCCGGGTGTGGGTCAGTGACGCACAAAATAACCTCCTGTCGAGGTTCACGTTGCCTTAAGCTGGCTTACGGTGACACTTAGTGACAAATTCCATTATTTATGACAGGTACAGGCAAAAAGTCTCGGTGATATAATGCCTGCGCTTTAAATCCCAAAGGGAGAGTTCCCGCATGAAACTCCACGAATACCAATCCAAACAGATTTTTGCCAAGTACGGCGTCCCGGTACCCAAGGGACGCGTCGCGGCTACCGCAGTGGAAGCCCGGCAGATTGCCGAAGAACTGGGCGGTCGCGTGGTTGTCAAGTCCCAGGTGCTGGTGGGCGGGCGCGGCAAGGCGGGTGGCATCCGCCTCGCCAAATCGCCCAAAGAGGCGGAGGAAGTGGCGGCCGCCATCCTGAGTATGGAAATCAAGGGATTGCCGGTACGTAAAGTGCTGGTGGACCCGGCCGCCAATATCGAACAGGAAATATATCTCGGCATCACCAACGACCGCGCCGCCCGCCGCCCAGTCTTCATGGCCTCCGCGGCCGGGGGTGTGGACATCGAGGAAGTTGCCCGTACTGCGCCCGAAAAAATAATCAAGGTCCACATTGATCCCCTGCTGGGTCTGCGTGATTACCAGGCGCGTGACATTGCCGTGGGGATTGACCTGCCCAAGGACTACTGGAAACAATTCGCCGAAGTCTGCCGGGGCTTGTATCGTGCCTACATGGACTGCGACGCCACCCTGGCAGAAATCAATCCTTTGGTCATTCTGAAAGAAAAAACGCTGGCCGCGCTGGATGGCAAAATGCTGCTGGACGATAATGCGCTCTTCCGCCACCCCGACCTGGCCGAGATGCGCGATGTGGACGAGGAGGTCCCCGCCGAAACCGAGGCGCGCAAGTACGGGCTTTCGTTCATCAAACTGGACGGCTCCATTGGCTGCATGGTCAACGGCGCCGGGCTGGCGATGACCACCATGGACATCGTCAAACTCTTCGGCGGCGAACCCGCCAATTTCCTGGACATCGGCGGCGGCGCAGGCGCGGACAAAGTTGCCGCAGCGATGCGCATCATCCTGGCAGACAAGAACGTGCGCGCCATCTTGTTTAACGTTTTCGGCGGCATCACCCGCTGCGACGAGGTGGCCAAAGGTATCCTCGCCGCGCTCAAGGAAGTCAAGCCGAAAATTCCGATGGTTGTTCGGCTGGTTGGTACCAATGCCGAGGAAGGCCGCAAGTTGCTGGCCGACGCCAAGATGATCACCGCAGAAACGCTTGCCGATGCAGCCAAGAAATCCGTCGCCGCGGCGAAGGGATAAGATTAATAGTGTCATTGCGAGCCCCGCATCTTTCGTAGGGGCGCAATTTATTGCGCCCGGCGGGTCGAAGCATTCCCCTAGCAAGCAGTGAGATTGCTTCCCTTCGACAGGCTCAGGGCAGGCGTCGGGTCTCGATACGGACTTCGTCCTACTCGACCCTCCTCGCAACGACACAGATGTAGAGGAGATTATTCATGAGTATTTTAGTTGACAAAAATACCCGCCTGCTGGTGCAGGGCATTACAGGCAACGAAGGCCTCTTCCATTCACAACAAATGCTGGCCTACGGCACGAAAGTCGTCGCCGGCGTGACGCCCGGCAAAGGCGGAGAATGGGTGTTGAATGGCAAGGTCCCGGTGTTCGACTCCTGCCGCAACGCCATCGAGGCCACCGGCGTGAACGCGTCCGTCATCTTCGTCTCGGCGCGCTTCGCCCCAGACGCCATCTTCGAAGCCGCGGATGCCGGCATCCCGTTCATCGTCTGCATCACCGAGGGCATCCCGGTGCAGGATATGATGCGGGTGCGCGAATACCTCGACCAGAAACAGGTCAGGCTCCTCGGTCCGAACTGCCCCGGCCTGCTGACCCCCGGCGAGGCCAAAGTCGGCATCATCCCCGGCGACATCGCCATCCCCGGCAA
>JBFMCM010000154.1:0-2784 GCA_040754355.1 Chloroflexota bacterium
GTGGACCCGGTGGAGTTTATCATCGCCCGGGACGCCATTGCCGTCATCGTCCACCCCGACAATCCGGTCAGCCGCTTGACGCTCCAGCAGATCTCGGACATCTACAGCGGCAAGATCAACAACTGGTCCGAGGTGGGCGGCGCGGACCGGCCCATCGTGCGCCTGTCGCGCGAGACCAATTCCGGCACGCACGTCTATTTCCTGGAGACCGTCCTACGCTTGGGCGACAAGAACAATACCACCCTCTTCTCGATGGACACCCTGCTCCTGCCATCCTCGGAAGGCATCATCAACGAGGTGCGCCAAAACCCGAATGCCATCGGCTACGACGGCCTGGGCTACGTGCCCGAGGACCTGAAGATCATCGCCGTGGCTGAAACCGAGAGCGGGGATTACGTGCTGCCAATGATCAGCACCGTCAACGACAAGAGTTACCCGATTGCGCGTGACCTCTACATGTACACCGCCGGCGAACCGACCGGCGCGGTGAAAGACTACCTGGATTGGATTCTCTCCGTCGAAGCCCAGCAGATCGTGGCTAAACTCGGCTTTGTGCCTATCCTGGCATACAACCCATAGGTGAGAATGGAACCCAAGAGACTCAACTGGCAGGAATTCTTCATCCCGCGGCTCATCAAGGCCTGCGGTTATTCGGCCATCGTTTTCGTCGCCCTCATCTTCTTCTTCCTGCTGCGCGAGGGGCTGCCCGCGCTCGGCGAGGTGAAACTGGGCGACCTGTTCAGCCAACGCTGGTACCCAATCGAGTCATACTTCGGCATCCTGCCGCTCATCACCGGTTCGCTCATCGTCACCCTCGGAGCCATGCTCGTGGCGCTTCCATTCGGGATTGGGACAGCCATCTTCATGTCCGAGATCGCCCCGCGCTGGCTGCGCGAAATCCTGAAGCCGTTGGTGGAACTCCTGGGCGGACTGCCCTCCGTGGTGCTCGGTTTCCTGGGCATCCTGGTCCTGTCGCCATTCCTGCGAGTCTTCCTGGACCTGCCAACCGGCCTCACCGCCCTGGCCGGAGCGCTACTCCTGGGCGGGATCGCCGTCCCGACCATCGTCTCGATTGCCGAAGACGCGCTGGACGCGGTGCCGTACAGTTACCGCGAGGCGGCCTGGGCGATGGGCGCCACCCGTTGGCAGACCATCTGGCGCGTGACCCTGCCCGCGGCCCGCTCCGGCGTGCTGACGGCTGTCATGCTCGGCATCGGACGCACCATCGGCGAGACCATGGCCGTGATGATGGTGACCGGCAACGCCCCCGTCCTGGCGCTGGCCCTGACCTCCATCTTCCATCCCGTCCGCACAATGACGGCCACCATCGCGGCCGAAATGGGCGAGGTGGCCTCCGGCAGCGTCCATTACCATGTGCTGTTCTTCATCGGATTGGTGCTGTTTCTTATCTCGCTGATTGTCAACGTGACCGCTTCCTCGGTGGTCTTCAAGGCCAAGAAGCGGGCAGAAAGGGTGTTGTCATGACACCCTCACCCCCCGTCCCCTTCGCGAAGCACCCCTTTGGGGCTCCCAATGGGAGAGGGGTGCTGGGGTGAGGGAAAGGAGTGAAAACATGAAAGCCACACAAATCCTTATGGAAGAGCACGAGGTCATCCTGCGCGTCATCGCCGCGCTGGAAAAGGCCGCCGGGCGGCTGGAAAGCGGTCAGATGCGCGCCGGCTTCTTCCTTGACGCGGCGGAGTTCATCAAAGGATTCGCCGATGGCTGCCACCACAAGAAAGAGGAAGGCGTGCTGTTCGTGGCGATGACCGCGCATGGCATCCCCCAGCAGGGCGGCCCGATCGGCGTCATGCTGGCCGAACACGAGCAGGGACGCGCCTACACCCGAGGAATGAAAGAAGCGGCTGAGAAACTGGAGGCCGGCGACGGGTCCGCTGGCGAGGCGGTGATCGCCAACGCGCGCGGCTACGCCGCCCTCCTGCGCCAGCATATCACCAAGGAAAACAACATCCTGTTCCCCATGGCGGACCGCGTCATCTCATCCACCTCGCAGGAAAAAGTCGCCGAGGATTTCGAACGCATCGAGCACGAAGAGACCGGTGCGGGCGTCCACGAGAAATACGAGGCGCTGGCAGAGAGGCTGGAGAGTGAAGCGAACGCTTGACCGCGACCTCGTCCAGCGCCTGGGCTTCTCGCTCCTGACGCTGGTGGCGCTTGTGACCATCCTCCCCATCCTGGCGGTGGTAATTTACATCATCAAGGAGGGTGCGCCCGCCATCTCGTGGGAATTCCTGACCGCCATGCCGCGCGACGGGATGCGCGCCGGCGGCATCCTGCCGGCCATCGTCGGGACGTTCTATCTCACGCTCGGCACGGCCGTTTTCTCGGTCCCGCTCGGCATCGCCGCAGCCATCTACCTCTCGGAATACGCCCCTGAAAACTGGCTGACGCGCATTATCCGTATCGCGATCATCAACCTGGCTGGCATCCCCTCGGTGGTCTACGGCCTGTTCGGATTGGGGCTGTTCGTCATCTTCCTGAAATTCGGGACGAGTATCCTGGCTGCCTCATTGACGCTCTCCATCATGACCCTGCCAGTCATCATCAGCGCCTCGGAGGAGGCCTTGCGCGCCGTCCCGCAGGCCTTCCGGACCGTCAGCATCTCCCTCGGCGGGACGCGCTGGCAGACCATCCGCCGCATCGTCCTGCCGCAGGCGCTGCCGGGCATCCTGACCGGCGTCATCCTCGGCCTGGAGCGCGCCGCCGGGGAGACGGCTCCCATCCTGTTCACCGGGGCGGCCTTCTTCCTGCCGCGCCTGCCCG
>JBFMCM010000155.1:0-15849 GCA_040754355.1 Chloroflexota bacterium
AGGGAGATTCCGATTGGCATGGGCTATCGTTTAGGAATTCAACTTGTGATGGACATATATTCTGGGACAGGATCACCCAGACATCCGCGAGTTAGGAGGTATCCATGAAACAAATTGCAGTCCTCACCGGCGGCGGGGACGCACCCGGCCTGAACGCCGTCATCCGGGCTGTCGTCAAGACGGCCATCAACGACTACAACTGTGAAGTGCTTGGTGTCCAGGACGGTTACGACGGCTTCATCACCCCCGGGGGGGTCTTCCCGCTGGACCTCAAGTCGGTGCGCGGCATCCTGCCCCTGGGAGGCACCATCCTGGGCACGGCCAACCGCGGCAATCCCTTCGCCCGCAAGGTGGTGAAAGACGGGAAGGAAGTGGTCATTGACGTCTCCGGGGAGGTGGTTGCGGCCATCCAGGCCTTGCACCTGGACGCGGTGGTCGTCATCGGCGGGGACGGCACCCTGCGCATCGCCTCCGAACTGGGCGAAAAGGGCGTACCGGTCGTCGGTGTGCCTAAAACAATTGACAACGACGTGGGCGGGACGGAGGTCACCTTCGGCTTCGACACGGCTCTGATGATCGCCACCGAGGCCCTCGACCGGCTGCACACCACGGCCGAGGCGCATCATCGTGTCATGGTGCTGGAACTGATGGGGCGCGATGCTGGTTTCATCGCCCTGCACGCCGGCGTGGCCGGCGGGGCGGATGTCATCCTGATCCCGGAAATCCCCTTCAATTATGAGTCAGTCATCAACAAGGTGCGCCAGCGGGTGGAACGCGGCAGCCGCTTCAGCCTGGTGGCCGTTTCGGAGGGGGCCAAGCCGGTGGGCGGGAGGCAAGTCTTTGCGAGAAAAGGGGACGCGGTGTATGTCCCCCGCCTGGGCGGGATCGGCCAGGAGGTGGCCGAATATATCGAGGCGCAGGGATTCGAGTCGCGCGTCACCGTGCTGGGGCACATCCAGCGCGGCGGCACGCCGACGGCTTTCGACCGCTGGCTGGCGACGCGCTACGGCGCGGCCGCGGTCCGCACCGCGGCGGCAGGAAAATTTGGAAGCATGGTTGCCCTGCGCAGTGGGCAGGTCATTGACATCCCCCTGGCCGAGGCGCTGGCCGTCCCCCGGCGGGTGAACGTGAACGGCGACGCCGTCCGCACGGCGCGCGGGATTGGGATTTCATTTGGGGATGAGTGAACCCCCACCCCCCTTTCATCCCCCCATTTCGGGGTTCAGAAATGGGGGGACAGAGGGGGGCAGGAAAGCGGGAGACCGCCCTTTCAGACGGTCTCCCTGTGCGCGCTGTGGCACCTTTTCGCTACTTCAGAGCGAGGAGGGATGCCACAGCGCTTCGTTTCAAACTACTTTCCATTTTGGGCACCACCTCCTCTTCTGTAAGGATGGCGGGGTATGTGTACCCCCTGACTGGCAAGGAGTATCACATAAAACAAATCAGATGTCAATGGTGGGAATTTAGACCGTCTCTCCCAGGATGATCCTCACATCCACGGCCAGCGCGCCCTGTCCGGCAGGCAGCACCATCAAGGGGTTTACGTCCAGTTCGGCGATCTCCGGGCAGTCGGCGGCCAGTTGGCCGATGCGCAGGATGGCGTCCACCAGCGCGAGGCGGTCGGCGGGAGAGGCGCCGCGCAGCCCCTCGAGCAGTTTTGCCGCGCGGACTTCAGCAATCATCTCCTCGGCGTCCTGCCGGGAGAGCGGGGCGAGGCGGAAACTGACATCCGCCAGGGCCTCCACGTAAACGCCCCCCAGCCCGAACATAAGCAGCGGCCCGAAGACCGGGTCGCGCTTCACGCCGAGGATGACCTCCTGCCCGCCCCTCACCATCTGCTGGACCTGCACGCCGCGGATGTCGGCATCTAGATGGGCAGCCCGGGCGCGCGTGACGATGGCCTGCCAGCCCTCCCGCGCGGCGTCTTCGTCTGCGACATTCAACAGCACCCCGCCGACCTCGGTCTTGTGCAGGATGTGGGGGGAGGCGAGTTTGAGCGCCACCGGGAAGTTGATCTTTTTTGCCAATGTGGCGGCTTCCTCAGGACTGGCGGCGAGCACATCCTTTGGAGTCTGCACACCATACGCCTCGAGGACGGCCCGCCCGGCGGCCGCGTCCAGCGCGGTGCGGCCGTTCTGACGCGCGGCAGACAACAGGTCCCGCGCCCGCTGCGGTTTCACGCCCTTGGGCGCGGCAGGCAGCGGGTGTTTCGTCTCCAGCCAGACGGCGCGCTGGCGCATGATCCCAAATGCCCGGACGGCCTCCTCCGGGAAACGATAAGCAGGCAGGTCGCCCTGGTCCGCGACCGTGAAGGCCTCCATCAGGCTGGCTTCTCCCATCAGGCAGGCCAGGACGGGTTTGCCGGCTTTCGCGGCATGGATGACGGAGACTAAGGTCCGCAGGATGGCTCCGGGGTCAATCAGCACCATGGGGACGAGGATGAGCAGGACGCCGTCGTTCCCCGGATCGGCCAGGAGCGCTTCGAGGGCGCGGCGGTAGTGGCTTTCACCCGCCCCGCCGAGCATATCCACCGGTCCGTCCACGCAAGCCTGCGGGTTGAGGAAAGCGCGCAGGATGCTTTGAATTTCGGGGCTGGTGTGCGCCAGAGTCAGGCCAGCCGGGTTCAGGGAATCTGCCGCCAGCGCGGACGGACCGCCAGCGTTGGTCAGGATGGCGATGCGGTTCCCTTTCGGAAGCGGCTGGTGCGCCAGGGCCAGCGCGGCGTTGAACATCTCCTGGATGTTTTCGACCTCGATGACACCCGCCTGTTTGCAAGCCGCCCGGAACGCCGAATGGACGCCCGCCAGCGCGCCGGTGTGCGAGGCTGTGGCGGCTTGCCCGCTCATCGTGCGCCCAGTTTTAAGGGCCAGGACGGGCTTGTGCCGGGCGGCTTTGCGGGCGGCCTCCAGGAAAGCCGGGCCGTCCCTGACATCCTCCAGGTAAAGCGTGATGACCCGGCTGAGATCGTCCTCTGCCAGATAATTGAGCAGGTCAATCTCGTCCACGTCCACCTTGTTGCCGATGCTCAGGAAGCGGCTGAAATGCAGACCGCGCGCCTGCGCCCAGTCAATGATACCGCCGCACAACGCCCCGGACTGCGAAACAAAGTCAATGAAGCCCAGCCCGTGCAGTTCGGGAGCGAAGGTGGTATTGAGCGGGGTGTGCGTGTCTATCACGCCGATGCCGTTCGGACCCATCAGGCGCATACCGTAGCGGCGGGCGACCTCCAGGGCGAGGCGTTCCCGTTCAGCGCCTTCCGGGCCGACCTCGCGGAACCCGCCTGAGATGATGATGGCCGCCCTGACGCCGCGCTTACCGCAATCTTCGAGCACCTCCAAGACCATCTCGGCTGGGACGATGACCACCGCCAGTTCGATCGGGTCGGGGACGGAGAGGATGCCGGGGTAGCATCGTTTGCCCAGGATCTCCTCCGCTTTCGGGTTGACCGGGTAGACCGGTCCTGGGAAACCGTGCTGCGGATGGAGCAGGTTGGCCATGATGCCGTAACTGAGTTTGGTTGGATCGCTGCTGGCGCCGACGACGGCCACGCCGCGCGGTTTGAAGAAGGGAGTCAGGGTTTGGGGGTCGAGGCGCATGATGTTGTCTCGGTGGAAGAAGAAAGGCTGGATTTGCGTGGTGGATTCTGTGTTAGTATAGCATAGCCCAGATAGCGGATACAGAGATGGATTTACTGTGAAGAGGCGAAGCCGGCGAAAATTTTGAATAAATCGCTGGTAGTGGATCGAACGAAGCGACAGAGTTTAACGCGAAAGGCGCGAAACGGAACGAAAAACGCGAAACTCAAAAATGTTCGCGAAATTCGCCTAATTAGCGTCATGCGCGTTGAAAACACCTCCTGAGGGCAATACAGCCAGAGTTTTCAAATCAACCATCACTTCCAGTTTGACCATTGCCTCGCGCCCTTCGTTCCTTCGCAGTTCAGAAAAACACCAATTCATCCTCTTGCCTGAAACCTGTCAATTCCTGATACCTTTTGATAGTTACCGCGAGCACAAAGCCGTTACCCTTGCGGAAATTTTTATAAGGAGGTGCGCATGAAACGCCCCAATATTCTCTGGATCGCAGCCCTGGCCCTGGGCTGGCTGTTCGACTTCCTGTTCTGGGAGTATGTCCCGGGGGTCAACTTTGCCATCTACGTCGTGCTGTGTCTCATCGGCGGGTTCCTGGTCCTCATCTGGAATGGCATCCAGCCGTCATGGAAGTCACTGCTCCTGCTGGTGCCCATCCTGTTCTTCTCGGCGATGACCTTCATCCGCCAGGAGCCAATGAGCCTCTTCCTGGGCTATGTCTTCCCGCTGACCCTGCTGGGCATCCTGGCAGCCACCTACCTGGGCGGGCGCTGGTTGCAGTACAGCCTGGCGGACTACGCCGCCAACCTGTTCAAACTCATCGGGAGTATGCTGGCGCGTCCGTTCATCTTTATATCGGAGCAAAAGAAACAGGCCGAGGCGGAAGGAAAGGCCGATGGAACGAAGGCAGGAAACCGGTCCGGGTGGAAGCGCACCTGGGCTGTCCTGCGCGGGCTGCTCATCGCCCTGCCCATCGTGGCCGTCTTTGCCTCCCTGCTGGCCTCCGCGGACCTGGTCTTTGCCGCCCGCCTGGATGACTTCATCCAACTCTTCCGGCTGGAACGCCTGCCCGAGTACATCTTCCGGGGCATCTACATCCTGGTCGGCGCGTATGCCCTGGCGGGGGCCATCCTGCACGCCGGGCAGAAGAGCCGGGACGAGAAACTGCTCGGCGTCGAGAAACCACTCGTGCCGCCCTTCCTGGGATTTACCGAAGCGGCGATTGTGCTGGGCGCGGTCAACCTGCTCTTCGCCGCGTTCGTCTTCATCCAGTTCCAGTATTTCTTCGGCGGGCAGACCAACATCGGCGTCGAGGGCTACACCTACGCCGAGTACGCTCGAAAAGGCTTTGGCGAACTGGTAGCGGTGGCTTTCTTCAGTCTGCTGCTCTTCCTGAGCCTGAGCGCTGCCGTCAAGCGGGAAAATACAACCCAGCGCTGGACCTTCTCCGGGCTGGGGCTGCTGCTGGTGGCGCTGGTAGGCGTGATGCTATTCTCGGCCTTCCAGCGGCTGGTGCTCTACGAGGCGGCCTACGGTTTCACCCGCCTGCGGGCGTACACGCACGTCTTCATGATCTGGCTGGGCGTGCTGCTGGCGGTCCTGGTGGTGCTGGAAATTTTGCGGAAGGAACGCGGCTCTGCCCTGGCGATGGCCCTGGTTTCCATCGGTTTTGCCGCCAGCCTGACCCTGCTCAATGTGGATGGATTCATTGTCCGCCACAACGTGACGCGCGCCGTGCAGGGCGAGGAACTGGATGTGGCCTACCTGGCCTCCCTCTCCACCGATTCGGTGCCGGACCTGGTAACGTCCCTGCAAGACACGAGCCTGCCCGCCGGGACGCGCGATGCGGTCGGCGCGGCGCTGGCCTGCCGCGTCCATGAGACTGGCGGCAGCCCCGACCCGGACTGGCGCGCTTTCACCATCTCCCGCCTGTGGGCCGAGAACGCCATCCAGCGGGTGGAGGATATCCTGGATAACTACACCATCCACGATGACGATTGGCCGGCGCAGGTGGAAACTCCGCTCGGAGAGACCTACGATTGCTGGACGGGCGGGTGGGACTAGCAGATAAATACGAAACCCTCCCGCAGGCTTTCCCTGAACGAAGTGAAGGGTTAAGCCTGCGGGAGGTTTCAAGTCACACACAAGCGCCCTCCAGAAATCTCCAGAGGGCGCTGTTTTTTCCTTTGAACTAGGTATGTCCTAGTCACCTGACAGTTTGCCTCAGATAGCGCTCGTTGGTTGAGTAGGCGACGCTCCTCCGCCGTATCGAAACCAACCATGGGTAAAATCGCCTGAAATGTGGTCTCGATACGCCCCTCGAAGTGCGCTCAGGACTACTCGACCACCATTTGCACAAAACTGTCAGGTCGCTAGAGTATGTCTACAAAATCATCCCAATCACTGCCCCCATCGCCGCACAACCTACATTGACCCAATCGTTGTTCAGCCACCTCCAGCCGCGGGTTTGCACCGTCTGAGTGCCGCAGGAGTGGAGGGGATGTTTTTCCGTCTCTTTGTTGCATTGAGAGCAGCGGTAAATCGCCTGGACGGTCGCGCCGAGCAGGGAGTCGAAGAGCGAGCCAAGCAAGCCGGAGAAAGTAATGAGTAAAAAGTAAAAAGGCAGAAGGGAGGAAAATTGGAGATATAGAGACGGCATGACCAACACAGCCAACAAAGCGATGAACGCTGCCCCGCCTGCTGCCGCCAGCGTACCGTAGACCGAAATCCCGCCGGAGGTGCCGCGCTCGACCGGTTTCCAGGTGGTGATCAGGCGCGGCCTGGTCGGGTTGAGCACGCCCAGTTCGGTGGCCCAGGTGTCGGCGTTGACCGCCGCCATCGAAGCCGCGAAGCCGAGCCAGGTCCAGGCTGCCTCAGGAAAGAAAAAATGCAAGACAGCGAAAACGGACGCCACCCCTCCGTTGGCCAGCACCTGGCCGATGTCACGCACGCCGCCCTTGTCGAACTTCTCGCTCAGGGCGGCCTTTCTTTTGCCGAAGAGACGTGTCAGCGCGCTGGAGGAAATGAAAAAACCAAGCAGGAGGACGGCCCACTGCCAGCCGCCGAGACCGAAGATGAGCGTGCCGGTCAGCAGTGCGCCCCAAGCCCCTGATCTGCTCAGACTCCGGGCGCGGTAGGCGGCGAAAGCAATCAAGGCAGCCGCGAGAAAGCCGAGGAAAAGTTGTAGAATGGAAGAAGATGGCATGGGAGGAGCAGGAGTTCAGGAGGATGAGATGATGAACAACACCGCCAGGAGGAACAGCACCGTGGAAAAGACGCCGGTCGCCCACACAATCTGCGCCAGTGGACGCTGGTCAGGGCGGCGATAAACGGCCAGCCCCAGCACCCAGCCCAGGGCGAGGAGGAAAATACTCAAGATGGGAAGAAGGATCAACCCCATGCCCGGGACAGGTTCGTCGGGCGCGCCTGAGGGCAGGAATCCCAACGGGATCGGCCCTAGGTCGGGCGCTATCAGGCTGACCCAAGCCAGCAGGCCGATGTTGAGGAACAACCCTGCCAGCCAAAGGTAGCGCGTCAGCGGGCTTTGCCAGGCCTCCGTCACGATAAAGGACGGGTAAACCGACTCGGCCTCCGCTGGAGAGAGGCTGCCCATTTCCATCGCATTCTGAAGGTTCTGGACGAATCCAGCCGGATCGGCAGGCGAGATAGCGAAAATGTGGTTCCGGGTGGCGACCAGCAGCAAGGAGTTCGACTCCGCGGCGATGAACTCCACCGGCCCGAGGTCCGGGGCGCGGCGGTGACCCAGCAGCGAGCCGGGCAGCCGGAAGACAGGCAGTGGCAGCGGCGCGGTCAGCGCGGCGAGCGGGCGCACCCATTCGATGTCCGAGACCGGAATCTGCTCCACGCGCAGGCCCCAGGTCAGGATCAACTTGTCCCGGTCGAGACGGTAGGAGCCGCGCTGGAGGGAATAGAGACGGTACGCCAGCACCGGCAGGGGCGCAAAAGCAAAGCCTGCCACCAAGACATAGAATGTGAATCGCAGGCCGATGGGCTCGTTGGTCGCCAGCCAGGTGGAGACGGTCACGATGAGCGCCAAGGAGGCGATCACGGTGGCGTGGATGGACATGCCGCGCTGGCGGGGAGGCGGGAAATCGAGGCTGCCTTTCACCGTCATCGCAGTTCCTCCCACACAGTGCAGCCGATATTCTTATGGTGGAGCAGGGGGAATCCAGGACAGGTTGGCCAATTCATTTGGGTTTGCTGTTAGCGGGTGCGGGTTCGGCCTCTGCCGGAGGCTCGGCTGGGGCATCCAGGCCGAGGTCCACGGCGTCTTCCATGCGGATCTGGCCGCGCAGGAAGGCGCCTTCTTCGGTGGCAAAAGCGGCCGTGATGATGTCGCCCCAAACGCGCCCGGTGCCGCGAATCTCGACCTTCTGGGCGGTGATGTTCCCCTTGACCGCACCCGCCACGATCACATTGACCGCGCGCACATTCTCGCAAGTTACTTTACCGGTCTCGCCGACGACCAG
The DNA here is from genome assembly GCA_040754355.1 of Chloroflexota bacterium. Lineage (GTDB taxonomy): Bacteria > Chloroflexota > Anaerolineae > Anaerolineales > Villigracilaceae > UBA877. Next base: position 8,081 of record JBFMCM010000155.1, read on the forward strand.
CAGTCCCTTGAGGGCAATCTGCCCCTCGAACGTGCCTTCCACGCGCACGCCGCCGGAGCCGGTGATGCTCCCCTGCCAGATGACGCCTGCGCCGAGTACCGAGGTGATGCGTTCCACAGCCTGCACGGTCGTGGGCGGGGTGGGTTGGTTGCTTCGTTTGAACATAATTTTTATCTTACCACGAAGGGCACAAACTACACAAAGGAAGGATTCTAGACATGCGGCCTATTTTATCACTTCGTGTCCTTAGTGTCCGTTGTGGTAGTCACTTCACCTGAAACCGCCAGGGGATGGATTTCCACGGCTCGGGGACGGTGAACAACCCGACCCGCGGCCCGACAACGACAGCCTCATCGGGAACCGGCTCGCCTGCTTCGATCCATAGACCGTCGGCCTGCGCGCACAAATCCGCGCCGTTCAACGTCCCGTCAATGCCCAGGGCCTGTGCCAGTTTGCCGGGGCCGAGGGTATCGCGTCCATTGCGCCGCTGGAGCATGACCTCCACCCCCTCGACCGGTTGGATGGCTCGGAGGAGCACCGCGGCGGGGAATCCCTCACGCTCTGTCACCGTATTCAGCATCCAGTGATTGCCATATGTAAAATAAACGTAGGCATGGCCTGGTGGCCCGTACATGACGGCATTGCGCTTCGTTTTCCCGGATTTTGCATGACAACCGAGGTCCTCTTCGCCGATGTAGGCTTCGGCTTCGATGATGATCCCAGCCAGACGATGGCCGTCCAGTACACGCACCAGCCGCGCGCCGAGTAAATTGCGGGCGACGACCAAAGTAGGACGGTTGTAAAAATCTCTGGGGAGGGGCATGAGAGAGTTCGAAGGTTGGAAAGTTGGATGGTTTTATGTTTAACCTACCAACATGTAAACCTGCCAACTTTCTAATGGAATCTGGAATCGCGCTGCAACGTCAACCGTAAACCATCTTCGAGCGAGATGGAGGGATGGTAATTGAGCCGCTTTTCAGCCAAGGCGATGTTGGCACACATGCGTGAGACACCCCCGCTCACCTGCGTGTTCGTGACGATATTGGAGGAACTGCCGGTGGCCTGAATGACCCGCTGCGCCAGTTCGAGGACGCTCGTCTCCAGGCCGGAGCCGAGGTTGATGACCAGGCCATTGATATTGGGCGCGGTAGCCGCTGCCACCATGCCGCTGACCACATCGTCCACATAGACATAGTCGCGAGTCTGTGAACCGTTGCCGTTGACCACCATCGTCCCGCCGCGCACGGCCTGGCGCAGCAGATAGGGCACCACCGGCGGGTGAGCCGGGGGCAGGTGCTGGCCGGGGCCGTAGGCGTTGAAGATGCGCAGGGACACGGTCTCGATGCCCCACAACGTCCCGATGGTGCGGATGTAATATTCCGCCGCCAGTTTGGAGACGGCATAAGGCGAGAGCGGACGGGGCGCCTGTCCCTCGCTGAGCGGCTGGGCTTCCTGGTCGCCGTAGATCGCACCGGAAGAGGCCAGCACCACGCGCCGGATGCCGACGTCGCGCATGGCCTCCATCAGGCTGACGGTCCCGCCCACGTTCGAAGCATTATACTCGCGCGGGTAAAGGATGGACTCGGGCACCGAGACGCGCGCCGCCAGGTGGTAGACGCAGTCCACCTCCTGGAGCAGGGTCCACAATTTGGGGCGGTCGTTCACGTCGCCGCGCGTGAAATGGATGCCCGGCTCCAGCCCGGACGGGTCGCCGGTGGAGAGGTCGTCGAGGCCGCGCACCTGGTGGCCTTCGCGGACGAGGCGGTTGGCAAGTGATGTGCCGAGGAAACCGGCCGCGCCGGTGATGAGGAAGATCATGGTCAGCCTTTTGGGGTCAGCGAGAGGATTATAGCATGGCATGGAGTAACTGACGGCTGCTCCCGAGGCGGGCTGTCATGCGAAAGGAATGACGAAATACATTCCATGACAGGCCTTTTGTGAATTGTCCCGAGGTGGGGCCTGCTTTATACTCTGGTAGAAAATCCCTCCTATCCAGTCAACCACGGAGATTTGTGCATGAAAAAGATGCTTTCCGGCAATGAGGCCATCGCCCGCGGTATGTGGGAAGCCGGCGTGGTCGTGGCTTCGGCCTACCCGGGCACTCCCAGCACGGAGATCTTGGAAAATTATGCCCTCTTTCCCAATGTTTATGCCGAATGGGCGCCCAACGAGAAGGTGGCGGTGGACGTTGCAGTTGGGGCCGCCTACGCCGGGCAGCGCGCCCTGGCGGCCATGAAACATGTTGGGCTGAATGTGGCCGCTGACTCGTTCATGTACGCCGCCATGACCGGGCTGGAGGCCGGGCTGGTCATCGTCAGCGCGGACGACCCGGCCATGCACTCCAGCCAGAACGAGCAGGATAATCGGGCATTCGCCAAGTTGGGGCGCGTCCCCTGCCTGGAGCCGTCCGACAGCCAGGAGGCCAAGGACATGGTCATCGCCGCGTTCGAACTGAGCGAACGCTTCGACACTCCCGTCTTGCTGCGCGTCACCACGCGCATCTGCCACTCGATGAGCGCGGTGGAACTGGGGGAACGCCGCGAACCCTCCACCGAACGCAAACCTTTCCCGCGCAACCCGGCCAAGTACGTCATGGTGCCCGGCAACGCCGTCAAGCGCCATCCACTCATCGAGCAGCGCATGAAGGACGTGGCTGCAATGGCTGAAACGTACGCCCTCAACCGCCTCGAACCGGGCAGCCGGGCATTGGGCATCCTCACTTCCGGCATCTCCTATCAATACGTCAAAGAGGTCTTCCCCGAAGCCTCGGTGCTGAAACTGGGCCTATCCTGGCCGCTGCCGGAGAAGATGATCCGCGATATTGCCGCCTCGGTGGAACGGTTGATCGTCGTCGAGGAACTCGACCCGTTCATCGAAGAAGCAGTGAGACTGATGGGAATCCCCTGCGAGGGCAAGTCCATCTTCCCGATCACCGGCGAACTGGACCCGCGCGTGGTGCGCGAGTCAGCCATCCAGGCCGGGTTGCTGCCCAAGTCGAAGCGCGTGCCCCAGCCCGAGGTCGAGACCGGGAGCCTGCCCTCCCGTCCCCCGGTGCTATGCCCCGGCTGCCCGCACCGTCCCACCTTCTACGTGCTCAGCAAACTCAAAATGCCGGTCAACGGCGACATCGGCTGTTACACCCTCGGCCTGCTCCCGCCGTTGAATGCCATCCACACCTGCGGCTGCATGGGCGCCAGCATCGGCGTGGCGCACGGCGCGGCCCTGGCCGGCAGCCCGGAGCGGCATGTGGCCGTCATCGGCGACTCGACCTTCTTCCACTCGGGCATCCCGCCGTTGATCAACGCCGTCTACAATAAATCCCCGATCGTGACCATCATCCTGGACAACCGCATCACCGGCATGACCGGCCACCAGCAAAATCCCGGCACGGGTCATACCCTGCTGGGCAAGGAAAGCACAATCGTGGAACTGGAGCCGCTGGTGCGCGCCTGCGGCGTGAAGCATGTCACGACCCTTCTCGGCGCGGAAGTGGATTCGATCGAGAAGACGCTGAAAGAATATCTGAAACTGGACGAGCCGTCGGTATTGATCGTCGTCGAGCCGTGTGTCCTGCTGCCCGAAGAACGCAAGAAGTGGGTGCCGCTGGAGGTGCTGGCCGACAAGTGCAATGGCTGTACCATCTGTTTCCGCATTGGCTGCCCGGCCATCCTGAAGAGCGACGAACTGGACGAGAAATACCAGCGCCCGAAAGCCCTGATTGACCCGGCGCTATGCACGGGCTGCGAGGTCTGCGCCCAGGTCTGCCCGCGGGATGCGATCCCGTTCCGGGTGGCAAGTGACGCGACGAGTGACGTATGACGAGTGAGGAAATAATGAGAGACTCGATCAATTTTCTTCTTGCGGGAGTGGGCGGGCAAGGGACGATTCTGGCCAGCGATGTGCTGGTCAATGTCGGCCTGGAGGCCGGTTACCAGGCCAAACAGGCCGAAGTGCACGGCATGTCGCAGCGCGGCGGGAGCGTGACCAGTTTCGTGCGCTGGGGAAAGACGGTCCATTCGCCGCTGGTGGGGGCCGGGGAAGTGGATGTGCTGCTGGCTTTCGAGAAATTGGAAGCCCTGCGCGTGCTGAACCAGTTGCGCGCCGGCGCGGTGGCATTGATCAACAACCAAGTCATCGAGCCGCTGACGGTCATCACCGGCGGCGCGGAATACCCCTCCGATGAAAAGATAAAGGCCGCCTGCGCAGCGGTCACGCCGCGGGCAGTGTTCGTGGATGGGGAGGCCATCGCCAAGTCGCTGGGCAACCCGCGCGTCGCCAACGTGGTGCTGCTCGGGGCGCTCTCGGCCTTGCTGGAGCGCGACCAGGCTGCCGGTCCAGAATTGACCGCCGAGGTTTGGCTGAAGGTCATCACCGAACGCGTCCCCAAAAAACATGTCGAGTTGAACCGCCAGGCTTTCCAGGCCGGGCGCGAGGCGGTGGGGAGGAAATAATTTCACCACCCCTCGCCTGCGCTCGGGGCAGGCTCTTGACACGACGCTTATAAAATAAAGCGGAGGCCAGTCAAAACCAGCCTCCGTTTTCCTTTTCACTTCTTACTTTTTTACTTCTTACTTTTTACTTCTTCCTTCGTTATTTCGCCTTTCGCGCATTCTTCTTGGCATACTCCGCGCCGCGCTTCAGGGCCTCGATATTTTTGGGCAGCAGGTGCTTGTGGCGGCCCGGCATGTGAGCCTTCAGGGCGGCCTCGATGTCTTCCAGGGTCAGTACAGGCAGCAACGCCAGCAGAGCGCCAGTGGCGACGATGTTTGCCATGCGTTTGTCGCCCGCTTCCTCGGCAATTTCATTGCAGGGGATGGCCACGGAGGTGATGTCGGTGCGCTTCACTTCGCGGTCTACCATCGAAGAATTGACGATCAAAATGCCGCCCGGTTTGACCGCCGGTTCATACTTGTCCAGCGACGGCAGGTTCATGACGATGACCCCGGGCGGGTCCTGCACCAGCGGTGATCCGATTTCCTCGTCCGCGATGACGACGGTGCAGTTGGCCGTGCCGCCGCGCATTTCGGGGCCGTAGGAGGGGATCCAGGTCACCTCCTTGCCGATGTCCATGGCCGCATAAGAAAGCACCTGGCCGGCAAACATGACACCCTGCCCGCCGAACCCAGCCAGAAAGATTTCAGTTTGCATGTTGATCCTCCATTCCTTGTGTCATTGCGAGCGAACGCCGGTTGAGCGGTGTCCTGAGCTTGTCGAAGGGTAGCCCCATGCTCTTCGGGGCGTATCGAGACCAAGTGAGCGAAGCAATCTTCTTGCATAAAGGGAGATTGCTTCGGGCAAAGAACGCCCTCGCAACGACACGAGAAGTTATATCTTCAACGCCGCCACTTCCGGCGCGATCTTGTAATCGCCGAGCGGAAAGGCGGGAATCATGTGTTCCTCCAGCCACGTCAGCGACTGGACCGGCGTCACACCCCAGCCGGTGTTGCAGGTGGAGAGCAGTTCCACCATCGAAAAGCCCAGGTTATGCACCTGTGTCTCGAAGGCGGCGCGGATGGCCTTTTTCGCCTTACGGATGTTGGCCGGGTCGTGCAGGCTGCGCCGCACGATGTAGCCTGCGCCGTCCAGCGTGGCCAGCATCTCGGCCATGCGGATGGGATAGCCCTGCGTCTCCACGTCGCGGCCGTTGGGCGAGGAGGTTGTCTTCATACCGGGCAGGGTGGTGGGGGCCATCTGGCCGCCGGTCATGCCGTAGATGGCATTGTTGATGAAGATGATTGTGATATTCTCACCGCGCGCCGCCGCGTGCACCGTCTCAGCCATGCCGATGGAGGCCAGGTCGCCGTCGCCCTGGTAAGAGAATACGACCTTGTCCGGCCAGACGCGTTTGATGCCAGTGGCCATGGCCGGGGCGCGTCCGTGGGCGGCCTGGACGAAATCCGTATCAATGTAGTTATAAGCGAACACGGCGCAGCCGACCGGCGCCACGCCGATAGCCTTATCCAGGACATTCATTTCCTCCAGTACTTCGGCCACCAGACGGTGCGCCGTCCCGTGCGTGCAGCCTGGGCAATAATGCGAAGGCGTGTCCGTAAACCCTTTGGGGCGGGAGTAGACCAGATTCTCAGGATTAACAATCATTGCAACCATCATCACCTCTCCTCTCCCCTTGCCATCATGCGTTGATACCACAGGTCGGCGGGATCATCTTCCGGTTTGCCGGGATTCTTGACCATTTCCTGGATCTCGTGGACGAATTCATCCGGGAAGGGCATCACGCCCCCCAGCCGCCCGTAGAAGCGTATCGGGACCCGGTTCCTGACCGCCGCCTGGACATCTTTGAGCATCTGCCCGGTGTTCATCTCCACCACCAGGAAGGATTTGGCCTGCTGGCACAGTTCCTCCACCTGTTTGTAGGGATACGGGTTGATGCTGATGGGGCGGAACAGCCCGACCTTGATGCCCAGCGCCCGGGCGGCGCGCACGGCCGACAGCGCAATCCGGCCCGCGGTCCCGAAACCGATGATGATGTATTCGGCGTCATCCAGGTAATATTCCTTGAAACGGATTTCATTGGCCTGGGCTTCGCGCCAGCGTCCGAGGATGCGCAGGTTGACTTTTTCCTCGGTCGGGACATCGAGGTAAATGGAACTCAGGACATGCCGCTTGCGTCCCTTCGCCCCGCTCACAGCCCAGTCGTACTCTTTCCGGACAACCGGCTGCATCTCCGGTAGGGTAATCGGTTCCATCATCTGACCAATGGAGCCGTCAATCAGGATGCAGCAGATGTTCAGGTACTTGTGCGCCAGTTCGAAAGCGGCAGGCATCAGGTCCACTGCTTCCTGGATCGAGGCGGGAGCCAGCACGATGGGATGGTAATCGCCGTGGCCGCCGCCTTTGCAGATCTGGTTGTAGTCGCCCTGCGAGGGAGCGATGTTACCCAGGCCCGGTCCGCCGCGCATCACATTGACCAGCACCATCGGCACCTCGGTCCCGGCGATGTACGACAGTCCCTCCTGCATCAGGCTGATGCCCGGGCTGGAGGAGGAGGTCATCACGCGCGCCCCGGTGCAGGCCGCGCCGTAGACCATGTTGATGGCGGCCGGTTCGCTTTCGGCCTGGACGAAGGCGCGTCCCAGTTCCGGCAGACGGTGGGACATGTATTCCAGGACTTCATTCTGCGGGGTGATGGGATAGCCGAAATAAGCCTCCACGCCGGCGCGCACGGCTGCCTCGGCGATGGCTTCGTTGCCTTTCCACATTTCACGCGCCATATCACATCCCTCCTGCCGCCGCCGGGGCGGGCGTCTTGCTGACTTCACGATAAACCGTGATGGCGGCTTCCGGGCAGACCAGGGCGCAGATGGCGCAGCCGGTGCAGCCATCTTTGACGATATGCGCCGGGTGATAACCCTTGGGTGTGAGGCGTTCCATGTCGAGCGCCATCACCTGGGGCGGGCAGGCAGTGATGCACAGTTCACAGCCCTTGCAAAACAGGTCGTTGACTTCGATCCAACCTTTGGCTGGCATTCAAAAGCCTCCTAGAATTTGTGAGAAGTCGGACAAGATTAGGCGGATTTATTTCCGCCAGTCTGATTATGTCTGTTTCTGACAAGGGAGTGTAGTGCTATGCGTCATTTTGAAAGAGTACAAACTTCCTCTCCTTTTTCTCCCGCTCCTTTGGTAATTTATCCATATCGAAGGGCCTTCACGAAGTTGAAGAGTATTCAACACATCTGCCCATCCTCTTTTTCCTTCCTTCTCCAAGGAAGAGGGAAATGAGGCGAAAAAAGGGGTGCGGTGGGCGCTTC
>JBFMCM010000156.1:0-4046 GCA_040754355.1 Chloroflexota bacterium
TTGTTCCTGTTCGTTTCTATGCAGACTATCGAGGGCGATTTCGCTTAATGGGATGGACTTGCCGTCGGGGGCAAAGGCTTGTTTATGGTGCAGTTGGATCGTTTCAGGATTTTCTACCCCCAGCATCCGTGCGGCGCGCACCCTGATCCTGTCCGCGCACTGCTGGGCAGCCTTGACCACCGCCGTCCCAGAGATGTAGGTCGTGGACGAGGCGTACGCGCCCTTGTCGAACGGTGTAAAGTCAGTGTCAGACGAGTAGCACAGGATATCCTCGGTCGGGACGCCGAGCACCTCGGCGGCCATCTGGGCCAGGACGGTGTCGGAACCCGTTCCCAGGTCCGTTGCGCCAACCAGCAGGTTGAAGGACCCGTCGTCGTTCATCTTGATGGACGCCCCGCCCATATCCAGGTATGGAATTGCAGTTCCCTGCATGACGCACGCCACGCCGATACCCTTCCGGGCGGACGACGGACGATGGACGGTGGACGGTCCACGGTCTATGGTCCACGGTCCGGTGTGCCATGCTTCGTTGCCGAACTTCCCATCCCACCCAATCGCCGCTTTACCTTGGGCCACGCACTGCTCCAGCCCAACCGTGTGGACGGTCTCCGGGTGCGGCTCGCGGCCTTCGTTCCAGGCGGTGCTGAACGGGTGGAACTCGCCGGGGCGGATGGCGTTCTTCAGGCGGAACTCCAGCGGGTCGAGGCTCAGGGCGCGGGCGATCTTTTCCATGTGACGTTCGACCGCCCAGAAGCCCTGCGGCACGCCATAGCCGCGGTAGGCGCCCGAGGGCGGTGTGTTGGTGTAGACGATGTCGGCATAAAACCGGATGTTGGGCGACTTGCGGTACGCGCCATCGCCCACGTACAAAGCCATGGATTTTTGTCCGGTGTTGCCGGTGACGGTCAGGGCATGGCAGCCGTAGGCGCCGGTGTCCGAGAGAATGTACATCTCATTGGCAGTCATCGTGCCGTCTCGTTTGACGCCGGTCTTCATGCGGATGCGCATCGGGTGACGCGAACGCGAGGCGACGAACTCCTCCTCGCGAGTGTATTCGAGCAGCACAGGCCGCCCGGTGGCGATGGTTAAGTGGGCCGGAACGTCCTCGATCAGGATCTCTTGCTTGCCGCCAAAACCGCCGCCGATGCGCGGCTTGATGACGCGAATCCGCTTGACCGGCAGTCCCAGCACCGGGGACAGTTGCCGCCGGACGTGGAACGGGACCTGGGTGCTGGTGCGGATGACCAGGCGGTCGTCTTCGTCCCAGTAGGTCAACGCGACATGCGGCTCGATATGCGCCTGCTGGACTTTTGGCACGACATACTCCGCCTCGAAGATTTCGTCTGCTTCGGCGAAGCCTTTCACCACGTCGCCGATGTCAATCCTGATTTCGGCAGCCAGGTTTTTCGCCGGGTCGCAGACCGCAAAGGGGATGTACTCTGGCTCGTCATGGATGCGCGGCGCGCCAGGTTCCATAGACTTGCGCATATCCACTATATAGGGCAGGATTTCATATTCTACGTCAATCAATTTCAACGCGGCCTCGGCGATCTCCGGCGTCTCAGCGGCGACGAAGGCGACACGGTCGCCGACGAAACGAACTTTATGATCCAGCGAAAAACTATCCAATGGGCCGGGGATGGGATCGGACTGCCCGGCGGTCGAGTAGACCACCCGCGGGATGTCCTGCCAGGTCAGCACGGCAGCCACGCCTGGAAGGAGGCGCGCCTTGCTGGCGTCTATCCTCTTGATACGGGCATGGGCATGCGGCGAGTGCAGGATTTTGGCGTGCAGCAGGTCGCGTTTCTCGAAGTCGGCGGTAAAGGCTGATTTCCCCTGCGCCAGTTTCACCGCGTCCACCTTGGGTTCGGGCTTGCCGACGGTTTGATAGGGCTTGGTTTCGGGGGCGAGGATAATCTTTGGGGTGGTTTGGGTAATCGTCGGCGGGGAAACAGAATCAGGTAAAAAGGAACCAGGTGATAAGGAACCAAGGTCAATGGGAAGTTCCTGTTTACCTAATCCCTGATCGCCTATCGCTTTTTCGCCCCTCATCACCGCCGCGGCTCGCAGGATGGCCTGCACTGGTTTCAAATATCCCGTGCAGCGGCACAGCACGCCGGCAATTGCCTCGCGCACTTCAGTCTCGGTCGGGTTGGGATTCTTATCCAGCAGGGACTTGGCTGCCAGCAGTTGAGCCGGGGTGCAGTATCCGCATTGGATGGCTCCGGTCTCGATAAAGGCTTGTTGGAGGGGGTGCAGGCCCCCGGTCTTCTTCCAGCCCTGCTCGGCGTGTTCTCCCAGCGCCTCGACCGTCGCGACCTGGTGACCTTCGGCCTGGGCGGCCAGGATCAGCCCGGCATTGACCGGTTTCCCGTCCAGCAAGATCGTATCCGCACCGCTTAATCCATGTTCGTCGCCGAACTTGACGCCGTGGAAGCCGAGGCGCCGGAGTGTGGAGAAAAGCGTCTCGGAGGGGGAGGTTTCGAGGTGGTGCGCGATACCGTTGATCGTTAGAACAATATTCATGGTTGCTTCCTCTTGCGACCTATCCCCCCATCCCCCTTCCCTTGTAGGGAAGGGGGCGTGAGGCTGGGTCGGAGATTGTAATTCTTCTTAATTCGCTGCGGATTCTATCCAAAACAAAAGGCAAGTTTTTGAAAACATCTTTGTTTTGAATTCGAATAATGTGAAAGCCCTTATCGGCTAGCGTCCATCCACGCTCTAAATCAGCCGCGCGCTGGTTTTCGTGAATCTCGCCGTCAACTTCAATTATCAGCGAGGCTGCATGGCAATAGAAATCAACGATGTAGCCGTAGAGGATTTGTTGACGTCGGAAGTGCCAGCCGTCGAGTCTGTTTGCGCGCAGGCTCTGCCACAGAATCTCTTCAGCCTCGGTCATCTTGCTCCGTATTTCCTTCGCCAGAGCAATTTTATCTTTTGTGACTTTCTGACCTCGGAGGATGAACCTCTGTGGCATGACTCCTCGACACCTCCCCCTTCCCTCTTAGGGAAGGGGGCAGGGGGTTAGGTCCGTTTTACCAACTTACCTACCAACGCGCTGATCCCAACCAGCACAAGCCCAATGGTTGAAACAAACAACGCTTGGGCGAGGGCGAAAAATCCAAGATACTGCACGCTGAACTCCGGCAGCGTCCAGGTGGAGGTCACGCTGTTGACGGCAAAGTTGAGCAGGATGGGGATGGACAGGACATACAGGATGAACCAGACACTGCCCAGCGCGGACCCGGCGGCCCGCCGCGCTCCCTGGCGGAAGGCGCGCAGCCCGAGCATGGCTGCCAGCCAGCCGAGGATCAACGCAATGCTGGTGGTCACAGCCACGTAAAGGACGAATTCCATCAAACCGGGGATCCAACTCAAGCCATAGGGATGGTTATCCAGGCCGAGGTAGCGCAGGTTGAAGACGGCCAGGTAGATAATAGCCCCAGCCAGCATCCAGAGCACTTTTTTGTCCTTGCGCAGAAAGAGCAGGTAGCCGGGGACGATTGCCAGGAAGAGAGCGATCATATTGCGCCAGATACGCTCCTGCGCCAACCGGCCCATGCGGGCCCGTTCCATCGCCAGTTGTGTGGAAGAAACTACGGCCTCGTTCTCTTCCACTTCAACGGGCTGTCCGATGGCCTCCGAATAGGCCGCAAGCAGGGTAGCCTGCTGGGCTTTTTCTGCCTCCAGTAAAGACGTGGATTGTTCAGGAGAGATGTCCAGCATCTCGATCAAGGGACGCCCCTGGCTGGAGGCGGGGAGGTTTGTCCCCAGCAAGACGGCCAGAGTGGGGGCCACGTTCACCATTTTGATGTCATTGTACTCACCAGGGATGATCCCCGCGCCGGCAGCCACGAACGGTTCGACCATTGTGATTGGCTCGTTGCCGCCGTGCCCACCCTGGTCAATCTGACCGTGGTCGGACACTACGATAACCGTATCCTGCACCAGGTCCAGCCGCGCGACGATCTCGCCCAGGAGCGCGTCGGAGCGGGAGGCAGCCGCCTCCCAGTTCGGGTCGAGCGGGCCACCCTCGTGGTGCCCGG
>JBFMCM010000157.1:0-8827 GCA_040754355.1 Chloroflexota bacterium
ATTCGAATTCCATCCCCGGGATAACAAGTTTCGTAGGCCAAACACCATTTCTGATAAGAATGACAATACTAATCGCCCCAAGAATAAAGCCTATAGATATTCCCGTAAAAAGCCAAGATATTAATTTAAAAAACAGGTTTTTACTTTCTTCATCAGTTTTCCTAGTGGTAGCTTGTTTTTCGTTTATGGATTTGATTGTTTTAGGCATGGGAGACCCCTTTTGATTTTGTGATTTCTCTAAATCAAATCCCATTGTTTCTCTAGTTTTGCGATACTGTCCAATAGATGAGGTTTAAAGTTGTTTATTCCTCCGCCTCTACTTGGATATTGAACTATCAGTTTGTTTTCTCCGACTGACTCAATGGTGTCTATTAGATCTTTGCTTAAGTAAGGTCGTATTCGCGAATAAGCAACACTTTCTCTGAATTTGAGGGCATCGAATTCGCCTATATCTAGTTCACCCCGAACATCAGCGATAAGCGCAAGCCGATTTTTAAACTTCATTTTCTTAGCATCTAAAGCCCAATGCACTTTGGGTGCGATGAGATAAGTAACCACTCCAATTAAAACAGCGGCGACAGAGGGCAGTATTATTGCAAGCCATTTATCCATATTTTCCTTGATTCGGACTTTGGGCAAGACACCCAGAAAGTACATGTTGTGCAGTATAGATTACCCTGGCGGAATCCAATATTGCCTTACGCCGGATGTAGTTCCTGCTCGATTTAATCCCCCTGAAAGTGAGCAGATCCACATCACGGCCAAAGATTTGCTTCAGTTCATCCTGCATTCCAAAGAACGCTAGTCCCGGTGTCTTTCCCTCTTCGAATTCCACCAATACATCCACGTCACTGTCCGGCTTGAAATCGTCGCGTAAAACGGAACCAAAAAAGGCCAGTTTTTTAATATGATATTTCTGGCAAAAAGCGGTTAGTTCTTTTTCTGGTATTTTCAGCTTTATATCACTCATATTTCATCACTCTTGCTCAATTATAGCAAACTTACCGGCTCCATTTCCACTCTCCAGTTATCCAATCTCATCACCCTCACCAGCGACTCGGGCTGTGGCCCGCGCAGAACGATCTGCCAGCGGTAGAGGCCGTCCAGTCGGGTGAAGAAACACGGGGCCGGACCGATGAGCGTGGTGAGGCGATAGTTGTCGGTTGCGAGTTGCCCTTGAAGTTTTTCGGCCACGCGTTTCGCTTCGGCCTCGGCTTTGGCTGCATCGAAGTGCCGGTATTCCAACCGCACCAGCCGGCTGAAGGGCGGGTAGCCCAACCGGCGGCGCTCCTCCAGTTCGCGGGCGTAGAAACCGTCCACGTCGTGTTTGGCGGCGGCCTGAATGACGTAATGCTCCGGCTGGAAGGTTTGCAGGACGACGCGCCCGCCGAGAGAGGAACGGCCGGCGCGGCCCGCCACCTGGGTCAGCAGGCTGAAGGTCCGCTCGGGGGCGAAGGGGTCAGGGAGGTTGAGGCCCACCTCGGCCAGGACAATGCCGACCAGCGTCACCAGCGGCAGGTCGAGTCCTTTGGCCAGCATCTGCGTTCCGACCAGCACGTCGGCGCGGTGGGCGGCGAAGTGGCTCAGGATGATCTCGTGGGCGTCCTTCTGGCGGGTGGTCTCCCAGTCCCAGCGCAGGGTGCGGGCGGAGGGGAAGAGCGCCTGGACTTCTGTTTCAACTTTCTCACTGCCCAGGCCGTAGGCGCGGATTTGAGTGCCTCCACACGTTGGGCACTTTTCTGGCATCCGGCGGTGGTAGCCGCAGCGATGACATAAAAGCGTGTCCCGGTGTTCCTGTGTCACGTGTTCCGGTCTGGCGGGAAGGCTGGAAAAGGGGGCAACATGATACGTCAACGGCGCGTCGCATTGCGGGCATCTCGCCACGTAGCCGCACTCGCGGCAGAAGACATAAGTGGCTGTGCCGCGACGGTTGAGGAACAGGATGGCCTGTTCGCCGCGTTCGAGCGTTTTACCTAGGGCGTCCACCAGTGCCCCGCTGAAGATGCCCCGGTTGCCGGTTTTGAGTTCGAGGCGCATGTCCACTACTTGGACGGGCGGCATCTCGGGATTGACGATGCGCTGGGGCAGGCCCAGCCGGAGGCTTTCCCCGCTCTCGGCTTGATACTGCTGCACGATGGACGGGGTGGCCGAACCGAGGATGCAGACCGCCCCGCACAGGCGGGCGTATTCCTTTGCGGCGGTGACAGCATTGTAGAATGGCGGCTCGGACTGGGAATACGAGCCGTCGTGACACTCGTCAGCGACGATGAGGCCGACGTCTGGCAGGGGGGCAAAGAGCGCCGAGCGCGGCCCGATGACGACTTTCAGCAAGCCGAGGCGCGCCCGCCGCCAGGTGTCGTAGCGCTCGCCGGGGGATAGTTTGGAGTGGAGCAGACCCACCTGGCCGGGGAAGCGGCTCATGAAGCGGCGCACCGTCTGCGGGGTGATGGCGATCTCCGGGACGAGGATGATGGCTTGCTTGCCGCGCCGGATGGCTTCGGCGGTTGCCCGAATGTAGAGTTCGGTCTTGCCGGAGCCGGTCACGCCGTGGAGGAGAAAAAGGTAATTAGGTAAGTCGGGATTTGAGAATAAGGGCTGGAAGGCGTGTAGGATTTGGTGTAAAGCCGCTTCCTGCTCTTGGGTCAGTACCAACCCCTTATTACCTAATTCCTGGTCACCTAATTCCTGATTACCTATCTTTTCCAACGGATCGCGCCAGATTTCGGTTTCCCGCAAAGTGATGAGTTCGCGCTCGGCGAGTTCCTGTAAATCCGAGAGGTTGCAGCCGCTCTCGGCGTAGACCCACGATACATTTACGTCCGCCGGTTCGCGCATCAGGAAGCGCAGCGCGGCCTGGCGGCGGGTGAGGGTTGCTTTAGTTTTCCCCAACTCTGACATCGCCGCTTCGGCCTGCTCCGGCGGGACGGCCAACTGTGCCGTGCGGACGAACTTGGGCCGCACCGTCGGCGGGGGCAGGACCGATTGGCTGGAGAGGGCACCGGCGCGTACCAAATACTGGGCAGATTTACGCCATTCCACGTTTTTGAAATGGCGGTCTATTTGGCGGCCACGGAGACTTCCTTTTTCGCGCAGTAGGTCAACCAGCCGACGATGGACTACTGACCGTTGACCATCGTCCATGGTCTGTGGTCTGTCGTCTCGTAGTGCGTAGCGCACATCTGCTTGCTGTGCCAACCCCGCGGGCAGCATCAGGTCAAGCATGGCGGCCAGCGAGGCGAGGAAATGATCCGCCATCCAGCGCGCCAGGGCGATCTGCGCGGCGGTCAGCGCGGGGAGCGGGTCGAGCAGGCTGAGGATGGGTTTGGTTTCTGGGACAGAAGGGGTGGCAATCAGTTCGAGGACAACCCCCTGCACCGTCTGTTTGCCGAAGGGCACGGTGACCAGATGCCCCGCGCCGAGGCGTCCCTCCAGTTCGGGTGGGAGATGGTAGTCGAATTCCCCGGTCAGATTGGGAACGTTGACTGCGATACGAACGTAAGCAGACATAGATTGATTATAAACGGGAAGTCTGTGCTGCTTATCAATCTCCTTGCTCCCAAAACGGGAGCAAGGTATAATGACCGGGATGCGCATCATTGCCCGGAGGACCTTGCGTGATTTCTGGGAGAAACACCCCGACGTTCGGCAGGCGTTACAGGCCTGGTATGCAGATGCCGGTCACGCGCAATGGAAATCGCCCGCTGACATTATGAATGTGTATCGAAATGCCAGCATCCTGCCCAATTCGCGCGTTGTTTTCAACATAAAGGGTAATCAGTATCGTTTGATTGTATCCATCCAATATAATGCTGGGATCGTTTACATCCGCTTTATTGGTACTCACCAAGAGTATGACCGCGTCGACGCGGCCACGATTTAACCGAAGGAATAGTCATGAACATTCACCCCATCAAGACTGATAAGGATTACGAAACTGCCTTGACTGAAATCGAGCGACTATTCGGCAGCGAGCCCGGCACGCCCGAGGGCGACCGGCTCGAAGTGTTAGTCACTCTGGTGAAAGCCTACGAAGATATTCATTACTCGCTCCCTGCCCCGGACCCCGTGGAGGCCATCCTCTACCACATGGAGAGCCGCGGCCTGACGCGGAAAGAACTCGGGCCTTATCTCGGCAGCCGGGCACGCGTGGCGGAAATCTTGAATCGCAAGCGGCCCCTGACGCTTCGCATGATCCAGCGCCTTCATGCCGGGCTGGGCATCCCGGCTGAATCATTGATCCAGCCATCGGTTGTCGAACCAATTCACCATCGAAAGACGGCAGCCAAGACGATCTATGTGCAGACGGCGGTAACACGGCGCATCGGGGAAAAGAAAGATTAATCCTTTTCGGCAGTAGAAAACAGGCGATCCTCGGACCGCCTGTTTCTCTTTTTTCCCAACTTTTTTACTCATCACCCGCTTTTCATCACTACCGCCGCGCCGTAGCCCACCACGGACGAGAAGTCACCGGTCACGTCGCCGGAGGTGGCGTAGCGCAGCACCTTGACCGTGTCCGCGCCCAGGGCCTTGGCCGCCCATAGGACGGCTGCGACCGCGGCGTGACCGCAGGCCTGTCCGCGCCCGCTCCCTTCGAGGTCGAAAATGGCTTGTGGGTCGAAGGACTCGAAACAGCGCAGCATTTCCGCGTCGAGTCCTTTGGCGGTCTCCTGGTCGTAGAAATGGGAGAGGTCGGTGGAGGCCACCAGCAGCGTGTTTCGGCCCTTGAGCGTCTCGGCTAGAGTTGCGCCCAGTGCTTCGGAGGCCTTCGGCACCTGGCTGCGCACCATCACCGGTAGGAGTTTGAAACTGGCGGTCAGGGCGCGTTGCAGGAACGGCAATTCGATCTCCAGGGAGTGTTCCCGGTCGTAGGGCACTGCTACCAGTCCGTAACCGAGACGTGAGGCCAGGGCCATGTCCAGGGCGGCGAGGGCGTCCTTGTCCACCGGGATTTCGCCCAGCGGGGTGGCGTAGGCATCGTGGGCCGTAGTCAGCAGGGGGTCGTAGTATGGCTGGTGCATGGGCGAGATGACAGCCACCAGGTCGAAGGTCCGGCCGCGCACGGCAGAGAAGGCGTACCCGGCCACCGGTCCGGAGTAGACGTGACCGGCATGGGGGGCGATGAGTGCCACGATCTCGCCGGGCAGTTCGGGCAGTTCGGCGCGGTCGAGATATTCGTCTACGGCATTTGCCAGGGACTTTGCGTTGCCCGCGTACCAGGTCCCGGCGATGGGAGAAGGACGGACGGGATCAATCGTAGCCATAGTCACCTCCAGGAGGTATTATACCCACAGATGGGAAGATAAAAAGCCGCTGTCTGGGTGACAGCGGCGGGAAATCATTTCCGGCTTATTCGTTTCTTGAACATGCGCTGGTTTCTCCAGCGGACAAACAGAGCGGCAGCCAGCAAGAGGGCCGCTAAGCCGGGCCAGAGCAACAGCCAGGGGTTAAGCGGCTGGCGTGGTTTTTCCTGCGCTGTGTCGGGCGGCTGGACGAGGCGGGTATCCGGCGCGAGGGTGGCCTCAGGGACGGCCTGGACGTAGGCTTCCGGTGTGGCGGTCAAATCGGCATAGGCGCTGTCTACGGCAGATTCGGTGGCCGCCAGACCTTCGTCGGCGGGACCGCCGCCAACGCCCATTGGCTCAGCGGCCATCATCGGGGCGGCTGCTCCGAAGGAAAACCGTCCGAGCAGGTTGGTCCCCAGGGTGCAGATGAAGAGCAGCATGGCGACCACCGAGGCCCAGGAGAAGGCCGGCACGAGGCGCGGGACCGGAGGCCTGAGTCCAGCCATTTTGGGCGTGAGGGTGAAGTTGCGCGGGAGGCGGCGTTTGGGTGTGCGGCGCAGGATGGCGCGCGTCTGGCGCAACTCGTCCAGCGCGGCGGCCAGTTCCGGGTCCGATTTGAGGCGTGACTCGAGGCGCGTTTTTTCAGCCTGCGGGAGTTGCCCGTCCAGGAAGGCTGAGAGTCGTTCGATGTCATGGAGAGTCATTGTCTTCATGTGCCACGCTCCTCTTGCAGACGGAACATGGCTGGTAAAAGTTCCCTGAAGGCTTGCAGGCACTCGCGCAGGCGCAGACGGGCGCGGGCGAGGCGGCTCTTGATGGTGCCGAGCGGGACGTGAACGGCGCGGGCAACTTCGGTATAGTCGAGGCCTTGGATGTCGGCCAGCACGACGACGGTCTTGAAATCGGCCGGCAGAGCGTCGAGACAATGCTGGATGGCGTGTTCGAGTTCGGCCTGATCGAGTTGTTCCTCGGGCGAGGCGGAGGGGTCGGCCAGCCAGCGCGGGGATTCCATTTCTTCGCCATTGCCGGTTTCGGGTTCGAGTGGAGTCGTGGGACGGCGTTTCTTGCGGCGCAGTTCGTCGTAGCAGGCATTGATGACGGTGCGCGTCAGCCAGGCTTTGAACGAGCCGCCCCGGTAGGAATTTAGGGCGCGGAAGGCGGAGAGGAAAGCCTCCTGGGTGGCATCGGCAGCCAGGTCTTCGTCGCCCAGGACGCGTAAAGCAGTGTTGAAGAGCAATTCCTGGTAGGCGAGGACCAGGCGGTTGAAGGCTTCCAGGTCGCCGCGTTGGGCCTCACGGATGAGGGCGGGTTCGTCCATAAGGATATTTTACACGAATTGGGAGGCGCAACGATATGGGAAATCGGGACCGTAGAAAGATTGATATTCGGACAAAAGTTTGGACAATTGGGCAAGCAATAAACTTTGCAACGGATTTGCGCGGATTGCACGGATTTCCGGCTCATTCTGTGTAAATCCGTGTAATCCGCGGCTAAAAAACGGTTGTCCGAATTCATGGCCGAAGTTCAGTAAAAAGATGATTGCCCGTCGGGCAATTCTAGCGTATAGTATTGGCAGAGAAAGGGCACATACGATGACCGTTGAAAAACAAGAAACCGTCCTGGTGGTAGATGACGCACCCGAAAATGTGATTCTTTTGACGCGCATTTTGGAGAACGCCGGCTATGGCGTGGTGTCTGCAAGCCAGGGAGGCGAGGCGGTGGAATTGGCCGGAAAAGAACTTCCCGATTTGGCGCTGCTCGACATTGACATGCCGGTTTTGGATGGCTACGAGGTCTGCCGCCGCTTGAAGGCAGATGAGCGGACGCGCATGATCCCGGTCATTTTCATCAGCGCCCTGGATACCGTGGAAGATAAAATCCTGGCTTTCCAGGCCGGTGGGTTGGATTACATCTCCAAACCATTTTACCTCGAAGAGGTGCTGGCCCGCGTGAAGGCGCACTTGTCCATCCGGCATTTGACCGCGCAACTCCAGGCCGCCAACCGTGAACTGGAAACGCGGGTGAATGAATTGATGGATTCGCAGGAGCGTTTACGGGAGCACGAGAGCAAGTTAATGGCTTTCGTCAATGCCTTGCCCAACCTTTCGTTCGTCTACGATGAAGATGGACGGTATCTCGAAGTTCTTGCCAATGAAGCCAGTCTTTTGCGCCTTAAACCGGAGGAGATGAGAGGCCGTCTGATCACCGAAGTCACGCCCCCGCCCGAAGCAAAACTGATGATGGATGCCATTCATCGCGCCATCGAGACCGGCAGGACGCAGGTCATCGAGTATAAGATCCCTGTCCTGGCCGGCGGTGAACACTGGTTCGAGGGCCGGGTCGCAATCATGGAAAAAGGCCACCGGGACGAGAAGAATAAAGTGGTTTTCATCGCCACGGAGATTTCAGACCGCGTTAAACTTTACCAGGAGGTCCAGCGTCTCGCCACCCAGGACCCGTTGACCGGCTGCTTCAATCGGCGCCATTTTCTGAACGTCGCCGCGAAAGAGTTACAACGGACAGAACGCTACGGGCAGAATATGTCTATGCTGATGCTCGACATTGATCATTTCAAAGCCTTCAACGATGCCCATGGACACCCGACCGGTGATAAAGCGCTCTGCGAATTGGTTCGGTTGTGCCAATCCTGCCTGAGGGCAACGGATGTTCTCGGGCGTTATGGAGGCGAGGAGTTCATCGTCCTGCTCCCGGAGATAAACGGTGAACAGGCTGTCCAAGCGGGGAACCGCTTGCGGACAAGAATCTCGGATATCGAAATCGAGACCCCCTCGGGGAAACAGTCCATTACCGTGAGCGTCGGTGCCGCCTGCTACGATCGCAGGCGTGACCCGAATCTTGGGATTGACGAACTCATCCAACGCGCCGACCGGGCGCTCTACGCAGCCAAGTCTGATGGCAGGAATTGCGTTCGGTTGTGGAAAGGGGAAAAGGCGAAGTCGCGGGCAGACAAGTAGACGGGGGTGTTTATCGTGCGGGTCTAGTCATTGCCCGGATTTGATTTTTGCCAGCAGGGCGGTGTACTTGGCCACCTCTGGGGGGTTCATGGCAATGATGGCCTCAATGGTTTGGATAGCGCCCTCGCGGTCGCCGGCCTCCAGCAGGAGGTCACCCAGCGCGTCAAGTTGGGCGACTGCATCCGCGATTCGCTCTGCCTGGCGGTACTCCTCGGCCATGGCGCGTCGCAGGATGGGCTGCTTGGGTTCTTCGTTGACCATTTCCTCCATAAAGGGGATGGCCTCGCCGCGCCGCCCCGCGCTTTCCAGGTAGGTCAGGAAACTCTCCAGTTCGGCGACGGCTTGGGCAGACTGGCTGAGGCGCAGGTTCAGGTTAATCAGGTTCTTGCGGACGGGCATGTCATCCGGCTGGATGGTGCGGATTTGTTCATAGATGCGTAATGCCTGGCGCCAGTCGAGGCGCTGCATGTCATTGTCGCCCATGCGCTGGAGCAGTTTGACGCTCCAGGTTCGGTTGGCACCCCCCTGCTGCGCCAGGCGCAGCGCGGTGGTGTAGGTTTTACGCGCCAT
>JBFMCM010000158.1:0-2180 GCA_040754355.1 Chloroflexota bacterium
TAGACTCACTCAACTAAAGGAGAAATGTAGTGCCAAAAATCAGGGCCGAGGGGAGCTTTTTGCCTAATTACAGATAGTTGCAAAAATCAACTGTCGAATTTCAGTTAGAGTTTAACGGCTAGCCACTATGTTCAATCATTTTGCCCAATACGAGGACGCCTTCCGCGACTGGCGGCGGGACGGGATGCCGGGCTTGAAGGCGGAGTCATATAGGTACATCGAATTTCTGACCTCGCCGGACGACGACCAGGCGGCGCGTCTGGGAACGCTCTGGCCGCACCAATGGGAGTCGTTTCTGCGGGTGGTCTATGCGCACGAGATTCTGGGAAAGGCGGAGCTTGGCGCGGATGGAGTGCTCTTAAACATTGTGACGGGCGGCGGCAAGACAGCCGTTATCGCGGCGATAATCGCCTGGCTGCGCCTCGCGCACAACGTCCAGAAGTTTGTTCTGCTTTGCCCCAACCTGATCGTGCGGGACCGGCTGGAGGACGACTTCCAGGGCGGGAAGGTCTTCAAGGACCGCGACCTGCTGCCGGACTGGGCAAACAGCGGGCCGCAAGATTTTCTGCTTACGACCCTGGGCAGCGGCAGGGAAGGCGGCTGGGCGAGCCTGTTCAGCGCCAGCGTCATTCTGGGCAACATCCACCAGTTCTACCTTAGCAACAAAAGTGGGCAGAGCAACCTGTCGGCGCTGATGAACGGGCCGGAATTCGCGCTGTTCAATGACGAGGCGCACAATTCACCCGCGCCGGAATACGAGGCGACACTCAAGCGAATGAGGGAAAAGGTGGTGTTGCGAGTGGACACCACGGCGACGCCCGACCGCGCCGATAATAAAGCGCCGGACAGCGACATGATTTACGAGTATGGCGTAACCGACGCGCTATCTGACGGAATCATCAAGACCCCGGTGGTCTATCAGCCGGACATCAAGACCGTCCAGTTGACTTACACCGACGCGCGCACCGGCGAGCGGCGCAAGGTTGAGGAGATCGACTGGGATGAAGTGGACCGGCTTGGATTGAGCGCCACGCAGTGGGTGACGGATGACGAGCCGATGCGCCAGCAGATGGCCATTGCCCTGCGCCGCCTGGAAGAACAGGAACGCCGGGCCAAGGAGCGCTATCAACCGATTCTATTCGTCGTGGCAGTATGTAAGGCCGACGCGGAAAAAGCCGAGCAGACGCTTAACAAGTATTTCAGGGTCAAAACGCTGCTGGTCACGGAGGACAGCGACGAAGTGGATCGGCAAAAGGCGCGGGAACTGGGTAAGCAGAAGAAGACCAGGACACCGTACCGGGCCGTGGTCAGCGTACTGATGCTACGCGAAGGCTGGGACGTGCCCG
This sequence comes from Chloroflexota bacterium, assembly GCA_040754355.1. Classification (GTDB taxonomy): domain Bacteria; phylum Chloroflexota; class Anaerolineae; order Anaerolineales; family Villigracilaceae; genus UBA877. The sequence goes on from JBFMCM010000158.1 coordinate 1,347, forward strand.
AAGTGGGCGTCATTTTGCTGCTGCGCAAGTTCGGCAGCAAGGTGTACGGACAACAAGTGGTCGGGCGTGGTTTGCGCCGGGTGCGGGTGAAAGGAGTCGAACCGACCGAGCCGCAGATTTGCGCGGTGGTGGATCATCCCAAACTCGAGCACCAATGGCTGTGGGACATCTTCAACGCCAAGAAGCGCACGGGTGTATTGATTGATGACTTGTTTGACGAGACCGAAGACTTACCGCCACCGCCCCCTAAGCAGGAACTTGAGAAACCGGATTTGGTGATTGATCTTCCGCCGGTTGACCCATCAGTGATGGACGACGGCGAGTTTGACGTGGGTTGGATTGCGCCGCCGCCAAAGCCGCTGGAAAATTGGAAAGAGGCGCTGGATGGAATCGAATACGATCCGACAGTGGTCGAGATCACGAAGGTGGACATTGCAGGCGTGGTCGGCCAGGAGTTGGGAGGCCATGGCTGGAAGAAAATCCTTTCCGCGCCCGAAGAAAAAGGCCCAGGCGGGGTGGTCGCCCAGGTCTCGGATGAGGCGGTGCGCGAGGCCGTGAAGGAGGGACTGCTTGACCTGGCCGAAGTGCTGACCGTGGAAGCGGGGTACGCCGCGGCTTTCAAGGACCAAGTTTACAGCGCCCTGCTTCACCATGTCCGGTCCAAGTTCCTCAATGGCTCATCCCTTGGCTTGGCCGAGCGAGCGGAGGTGGAGTTCGCTTGGAAAATGCTCCGACAGGTGAAGGAAAAGGTCGGAGCTATTCCTGGACTTATAGCGGGGGTCATAGAATATGGCCATTAGCATACATGGGCAGTACGCGAATCCGAAGAAGAGC
>JBFMCM010000159.1:0-2456 GCA_040754355.1 Chloroflexota bacterium
AAAGATAATCGAGCAGGGAATGTTTGAGATTGAACTTCGGTTTCACATTATTTTCGGTTTCTGTCACAGTTACTCCTCGATGTAAACGCGCGGCACGCGCGTATTGATATTGGTCAGGATTTCGTAGGGGATCGTCCCGGCCCATTCGGCCAGGTCCTCGGCAGTGATGGACTGATTGTCAGCCTCGCCGAGCAGGATCACCTCGTCGCCGTTGAAAGCCGAGTCGGCCTCGATGTTGACCATCATCTGGTCCATGCAGATGCGCCCCACCTGCGGGTATTTCTTGCCGCGCAGGATGACTTGCGCTTTGTTTGACATGGAACGGAAGTATCCGTCCCCGTAGCCGACCGGTACGGTGACGATGCGCGTCTCGTGGTCGGACTGCCAGGCCGAGCCATAACTGACCGGATGCCCAGGCTTTACCACCTTGAAATAGACGACCCGTGATTTCCAGGCCAGGGCAGGCTGGACCTCGATCCTGCGCGGCACATCCGGGGAGGGATACACCCCGTAGAGCAGAATGCCGGGACGCACCATGTCGAAGTGACTCTCCGGCAGTTGCAGGATGGCGGCCGAATTCGCCATGTGACGCGCCGGCATGGGCAGGCTGTGTTTTTCGTAGAAGCGCAGCACCTCGTTGAAACGCTCCAGTTGCAGGCGGGCATGAGTCAGGTCGGCCGCGTCGGCGTTGGCGAAGTGGGAGCAGATGCCCTCCACCTCCACGTGCCTGCATTTCAAGGCGGCCTCCTGCAACGTCTCGGCATTGTAATAATGGACGCCGATGCGCTCCATTCCGGTATCAATTTTCAGGTGCACCTTGGCTTTCCGTTTCGCCTCCGCCGCGGCGGCATCAATCTGCTCCAGGCGTTCCACCGACGAGGCGGTAAAGGTCAGGTTATGCACCAAATATTGCGGCACCTGCTCGCCCCAGATCCCGCCGAGCACCAGGATGGGGGTCTGGATGCCCAGTTGGCGCAGGAATATCCCTTCCTCCAGCACAGCCACGCCGAGATAGTCAACCTGCGCGGCGAGGTACTTGGCAACCTCCGCCAGCCCGTGCCCGTAGGCATTGGCTTTGATAACGATCATCACCTTTGCCGGGTTCACAAAATTGCGAATCGCTTCCAGGTTCTGGCGCAAACGCGTCAGGTTCACCTCGGCCCAGGTGGCGCGCACGCCGCCGTCCGTGGCAATCACAGGCTCGTGGATGGACATGGGGGATATTTTATCATTTGATTGCAGACTGTTAGCCAGCCGTTAGGCAGAATCACTGTTTTGCCATGATACTTACAACAAGATGAGAGTCATCCGGCAGAAGGGTAAAGCCAATTAGAATCATCGCAAGTGATAAAAAAAGGAGAAAAAATGAAAATCGTAACGGATTGCGCCGCCGATCTACCGGCCGAGGAACGCGCAGAACTCGGAATTATCGAAGCCCCCTTATTCATCCAATTCCCCGAAGGCGAGGTCAACTCCGCCGACCTGACGCCCGACGAATTCTACGACCGGCTGGAGGCCATGCGGCCCAACATCCCCAGCACCGCCCAGCCTTCCAGCGGCATCTTCGCCGACCTCTATCATAAAATTGCCGACGCGGCGCAGGTGCTTTCCATCCACGTCTCCTCAGGCTTGAGCGGCACGATCAATTCGGCCCGCATGGGCGCCGAGCAGATCAAGGAAAAGGTCATCCGGGTGGTGGACTCGATGACCCTCTCCGGCGGTGAACGCTTCCAGGTGCTGGCCGCGGCCAAAGCCGCTAAAAAAGGCTGGAGCGTCGAATCCATCCTCGAACGGCTGGGAAAAATTCGCGATAACACCGAGGTCATCTATACCCTCGAAACGCTGGAATACCTGGCGCGCGGCGGGCGCATCGGACGCGTCCAGGCGCTGCTCGGCTCGGTGCTCAAGATCAAGCCCATTATCCACGTGGACAAAGCGGACGGCAAATACAGCACGGTCGGCAAGACGCGCACCATCCCGGCCGCGCTGGAGGCCATCACCGACCATCTGCAGCAGACCTACGCGGAAAAGGAACTGTGGGTCAGCGTGCTGCACGGACGATTCAACGATGGTGCCAAGTCACTGGCTGACTCCCTGAAACATAGACTGAATATCAAGAAACTGGAAATCCTGCGCATCTCCCCCGTGCTGGGCGTCCATACCGGGCCGGGCATCGTCGGCGCGGCCGTGGTGCCAATGGAACTGATGGAAGATTTGGCCTAAAAAATCCTCCCGCAGGGCTTGTCCTGAGCGAAGCGAAGGATCAGAGCCTGCGGGAGGGTTGTTTACCCAATGTAATAGCGCATGATCGGCCGCCTCGCGGACCTGCGGCCGGCTTCGCTGAAACCCGCCTGCCGGAAGGCTGACAATGTGCCCGTGTAGATGAATACCGGGGGCGCCTTTTCATCTTTCGTTTCAACCGGGTAACCCTCCACCACACTTCCTCCCTTCGATTT
>JBFMCM010000160.1:0-5667 GCA_040754355.1 Chloroflexota bacterium
AAAGATTTCACCGATTTCTTTGGGCGTGTCGCCGTGCGCGATCTGCGTCGTCTTGCTCTCGATGAAGGCGCCGTGACCGCCCAACTGCGCCATGCCAGCCTCGAACGAGCCGCGCGTCCGCGTGGACGAGAAGAAGAACAGCATGGCCAGCACCTTGTCGCGCAGGTAGGGATGCGGTTCGTTCAGGGCACGCTTGCGCTTCAAGTCGAAGGCCACGTCGAGGACGGTTTCGACCTCTTCTTTTGTAAAATCAAGGTCGCCGATGAGATCACGACCGTGTAAAAAGGTTTGCATAAAGTACTCCTTATGTTGTTTCGTAAAGTTGATTGAAGCGCGTCAGCATTTCGGGATTTTCGAGCGCGTCAGCGAACTGTTTCAGCCAGTGGTGAATATATTGGATGTCCAATTTGCCGCGCTGACGCATGAGGATACCTTCAATGTCTATCCAATCCTGACTGCGGTTCGAGATGGCCTTGTGGATGATCAAATCCTCAGCAGTACAAATTGGCAAGGGGACACCATCAACCTCGATAACCTCGGCACGCTGAATTGCCCGCTCTTCGTAAGGAAAAACCGCCACCAGCATATCAACGACTGCCCCAGGCTCTACTTCGACCGAAATGATCAACGCACTTTCCGCCTTTCCAAGCCATGGGCGGCGATGAGGCGGGAAGCGGCTTTCGGCCAATTTACGGAACTCCGAGATGGTCTGATCCCGGATCAACACCTTCAGGTCAGCATCTTCCGTAGCACGCGGGCGTCCCCTCTCCGCATTGGCAATCCCGCCGATGACAGTGAAGGGAATTTTATTTTCTTCCAGAAAAGCAATGACCTTTTTCAGCACTCTAGCCTGGAAAATCATAACCCAGCCTCTTGGCAGCTTTTCTCAACCGTTCTTCCAAATCGAGATAGTGTCTGCGACGCTCATCGGCGAATACTTCGCGGGCATCCGGCGACAACCTGACAAGGAACTCACACAGGCGAAAATACCGCAAAATGCCATCCTTTGGTGGCATTAGAGGTAATTCCTGCTTGAGCATCTCGCGTTCGGCCTCGTTGTTAGCCCGATACGCAGCAGCCCATTCCTTGATCGTCATTTCCGGCATGGCTCAATACCCGATTCCGAGATTCAACGCAAAGGACACCTAGTGACATGAAGGACGAGATTTACAAATGTTTCCTTTGCAGTTATCGCTTTGTGAAACTTTGTGCCCTTAGTGTTTATAAATTACTCCATCGCACCCAAAACCAGCGCCAACAGCGCCATCCTCATGACCACACCGTTGAAGGCCTCCTGCCAGTAGCGCGACCAGCGGGTGATATCCACATCGGTCGGGACCTCGTCCATGCGCGGCAGGGAATGCAGCAGGATGGCATCCGACTTGGCTTTCTTCTCCAGCAGTTCGCGGGTGATTCTGTAATTAGCGGGGGTGAGACCCACATCCTTGCCGGCGCGTTCGTCGCGGCTCTTGGTGTAGTCCGGCTGGACGACCGGCTCGACCAGGATGACATCCGCTTCGGCGATGACCTGCTCGACGTGCTCGGCTTCCTTGAAATTAACGCTAAACTGCTCCAGTTCGGCTTTGAATTCATCGGTCAGCGACATGTCGGGCGGGGAGACGAAGGTGATCGGGCAGTCGAACTGGCTGAGGGCATAGCCGAGTGAGTGCATGGTACGCATACGCATGTCGCCCACCGCCAGCCAGGTGAGACCGTCAATCGTGCCCTTCTCTTTCAGCACGGTGTACAGGTCGGTCAGGATCTGGGTGGGATGCTCGCCCCAACCGTCACCGCCGTTGATGATCGGAATCGAAGCCCATTTGGCGGCCTCGTGCGGCGCGCCCTGCTGGAAGTGGCGCATCACGATCACATCACCGTAGAATTCCAGCATCTTGACCGTGTCCTTGATGGACTCCTGGTAGAAATCCCCGGCGCGCGTCATCTTGGCGTCCGAGAAACCGGTCACATGCCCGCCCAGGCGGTGCATGGCAGCCTCGTGCGCCAGACGCGTGCGCGTGGACGGCTGGTAGAAGGCCGTCACCAGGGTCTTTTCCGCCAGCAGGTCGCTATTGCGGCGGCTGACAGCAATTGGTTCCAGTTCAGCCGCAACATCGAAAACGTGGAAGAACTCTTGCCGTTCGAATTCCTTGAGGGACAGGATGTCCCGACCAGCAAAACTACGCATTTCATACCTCCAGAGATTTTAAAGAATACAGAGAACAGTTACGTGACATATCACATATGACCGTTACCCACCTTCCGAACCACGTGGAAGTGGAAATAACCGGGCAGGAAATAACTGAATGAGTAGTCCACCACGCGGCCGTCCTCGCTGAAAAGTTGAGCTGCAAAGTGGAGCAAAACATCATCCCGCTGGATCTGTAATGCCCGCGCCACCTCCGAGGTGGCCCCGATGGCTTTGATATCCGTGCGGGAGTGGGTCAATTTCGGGTCGCCGCGCCGAAGCAACAGGTCCAGCACCGAACCGGTGAAGCCGGCATCCAGTTCGGAGGCCGGGAAAAAGTCTGCAGGCAGAGTGTCCACCAGAAAAGCAATCGGGCGGCTGTCGGTGTAAATGACGCGTGAGACGCGCGTCAGCGGGCTGCCAAGCGGCAGGTTCAACGCGGCAGACTCGGCCTCACCGGCCGCCTCCTGGCTGACTTGCAACTCGCCCATCTTGACTGCTAAATTGATGCGCTGGGCAAGGGTTTCGATGCTTTCCAGCACCTCCAGCCCGGTGTCAAGGACAGGCACCTGCGCCACCACGAATGTGCCCACCCCCTGGCGGCGCCGGATCAGTCCCTGCACCTCGAAAGAACGCATGGCTTCGCGCAAGGTGGCGCGTGAGACGCCCAGCCGGCGCGCCAGTTCCGGCTCGGATGTCAGGCGGCTTTCGGCGGGTAAACTGGCGATCATTTCAGCCAGTTCGGCTTGCAAACGACGGAAAGGGAAATGGCTCATAATATGCTCCTATTTGGATGCTTCGACCACCGGCACAAAGGTGAAGCGGGTGACATCCACCAGACCTTTGTCCGAGAGGCGCAGTTCGGGGATGACCACCAGGGCCAACAGGCTCAGGGTCATGTTGGGGTTGTTGAGTTTGCAGCCGCAGGCGGAGAATCCCTCCAGGATGGTCTGCGCCTGCGCGGCGACCATCTCAGCCTTCTGGTTGGACATCAAGCCGCCAATCGGCAATTCGACCAGCCCGATGACCTTGCCGTCCTGGACGACCACCTGCCCGCCGCCGACCTCCGCCAGCCGGTTGGCGGCGAGGGCCATGCAATGCTCATCTGTGCCGACCACGAGCATGTGGTGGCAGTCGTGGGCCACCGTGGAGGCAATGGCGCAGCGTTCGCTGAACCCGAAGCCTGCCGCCAGCCCGACCTGCACGGTGCCGGTCCCGTGGTGACGTTCGACGAGCGCAATCTTGGCAATCCCGCCAGGGACCGTGGAAGGCACGCCCGTGAAAGCCTGCACCTCGCCATCCGAGACGGGCAACTCGAGTTGCAGGTGGCTGGTGGGCGCCTGGTTTTCGATGACGCCAATCACATTGCACTTTACCTTTTTCTCGTTCCGCAGTGCGCGGGGAACGCGAATCCTGAAATCGCTTGCCTCCAGCGGTTCTTTGAGATGAACCGAGTTGCGCGCCCATTCTGGATAATCCATTTCAGGCAACTCGACCATCAGATTCCCGTTCTCGGCGGACACCTGACCGCGCACGATGACCAGTTCGGCGCGGAATTCTTTCAGGTTATCCACCAATAGAATATCTGCCCAGCGGCCGGGGGCAATCTGGCCCATTTCGCGGGAGAGGCCAAAATGTTCAGCCGTGTTGAGGGTAGCCATCTGGAGCGCGGTCATCGGCGGGAGGCCTTGTGCAATGGCATGACGGATAACGCGGTCCATATGGCCTTCGCTGACCAGCGTCTCGGCATGGCAATCGTCAGAACAAAGAATGAAGTGGCGCGAGTCCATGCCAAGTTTGGTGATCGCCGGTATCTGGGCAGCCACATCCTGCCAGGCCGACCCGTAGCGCAGCATGGCCTTCATCCCCTGGCGGACGCGGGCGACCGCGTCATCGAGGCGGGTGCCTTCGTGGTCGTCTTCGGCGCCTCCGGCCGCGTAGGCATGAAAGGCAGGCCCGAGGTCCGGGGCGGCATAGTGCCCGCCGATGACCTTGCCGGCGCGTTTGGCGGCCTCCATCTCGGCCAGGGCTTTCGCGTCCGCGGCGGCCACGCCGGGATAATTCATCATCTCGCCCAGGCCGATGACCTGCTCCCAAGCCAGCGCGCCGGCAACATCGTCCGGCGTGATCTCGCCGCCGGATGTCTCCAGCCCGGGCGCCGAGGGGACGCACGACGGCACCTGCACCCAGACATGGATGGGCTGTTTAGCGGCCTCGTCGGCCATCAGGCGCACACCCTTCAGCCCGAAGACATTGGCAATTTCGTGCGGGTCAATGAACAGGCCGGTGGTGCCATGCGGCAGGACGGCGCGCACGAACTCGGTAACCGTGAGCATGCCTGATTCGACGTGTACATGCCCGTCGAGCAGCCCTGGGACGAGGTACTTGTTCTCAGCGTCGATCACCACCGTATCTTTCTTGATGGTGTGCGAGGCATCCGGGCCCACGTAAGCGATGCGCCCGTCCTTGACGGCGATGTCGGTGTCGGGGACGAACTCGCCAGATTGCACGCAGACCCACGTCCCGTGGCGGATGACAAGGTCGGCAGGTTTGCGGCCCATGGCAACATCAATGAGCATTTTCGTAATCGTCGGCGGCATATTTCTAAACTCCGTGTAGTTCTCGAATGGTTCGGATATCTTCGGCATGACCGTCCAGATGGCGCAAGTGCATCAGGACGATGTCACACACAGACAGGCGGGTTTCCTTGTCATCAACTGGCCAGGTGACGCGCCCGCTGTGTTCCCAGACTTCGGACGGGACGTTGCGCAGAAGTTCCACCAGGCAGGCTGTGCTGCCGCGGAACAGGGCCAGGGTCGGACCGAGAGCCCGTTTCCCGTACGCCCAGCGCCGTCCCCACTCCTGCTGCTCGAGGCCAAAATACCAGGCAATTGGGATTTCGATCTTGTCCCGTCCCAGGATGGCACGCAGGAACAAGTGCCACATCCACTCGCCTTCGACGGTGTGATGCACATACGCCCGGATGGACCAGCCATCTCCTTTGGTCAGATCGAGGTCAGTCTCGCCCAACCCGGCAATGGCGGCCTCCAGCCGGTCGGGGAGGTGCTGGTATCTCTGGAGGATGGTTTCGTGGGATTTGCTCATCATAATTTGGAGTGCAGGCTTTGGCCTGCACAACAGGCGGACTGAAGTCCGCACTCCTGAATAACCTATTTGCCTTCAAGCAACCGTTTGGCGGCCTGATTGTGACGTTCGACCAGTTTCTGTTCATTGACCGTGACTAACTGCCCGTCGCGGACCACGAACCTGCCGCCGATGACCGTATAATCGGCGCGCACCGGCTGGCAGAAGACAGCCGCGGCCAGCGGGTCGTGCAGCGCACCGGCGTAGTCGAGACGGTCGAGATGGATGGCGAAAAAGTCGGCGCATTTCCCGACCTCCAGGCTGCCGATGTCGCTGCGACCGAGGACGGCCGCTCCGCCGCGCGTGGCGAGATTCAAGGCCTGGCGCGCCGACATTAG